>CAZODB010000037.1:0-3612 GCA_964578425.1 uncultured Herbinix sp. | reverse complement strand
TGCATCTAGGGAATGCAGGAAATGGAGGAGTAATGAATAAACTGTCTTATTATTTAAAGAAATATTGGTATGCATATGCTTTTGCACTTCTTTGTACTGTGGCTGCTGTTATCATGGATATGATTTCCCCGCAGGTTACGAAGCGCATTATAGATCAGGTAATTGTTGGTGGCGAAGTAAGCTTACTTCCCTCCCTATTATTAATGATTCTTTTCATTGGATTTGGAAGAGCAATATTTGCATATTTAAAGGAACTGGTTTTTGATACAGTCAGTTCAAAGATTGGATCAAAGCTAAGAAAACGCTTATTTAACCATATTCAGAGTCTGTCAATTAGCTTTTTTGACGAAAACAATACAGGAGAGCTAATGTCTCGAGTAAAGGATGATGTGGATCGTATCTGGGCCGCTACCGGTTATGTCAGCATGCTTATCTTCGAGGTTATCATTCATACTGGAATTGCTTTGTTCTTTATGTATCGCTTAAGTCCCAGCTTAGCTATTATACCAACAATTGTACTGCCGATTGTGGCAGGCCTTGCCATACTAATGGAACGCAAGCTGGGTAAAATATACGAGAAGATTAGTGAGCAAAACGCTAAACTAAACACTGTTGCCCAGGAGAATCTCGCCGGTGTTCGTACCGTAAAATCCTTTGCAAGAGAAAAGTTTGAGATAAGTAAATTTCTTTCTCATAACAAGCACTATTATGATCTAAACATGAAGCAGTCAAAGGTATTTATTAAGCTGTATCCTTATTTTCAGCTAATTACCAAGCTGCTCCCCATGGTTGTTATATTTTTCGGTGGACGGCAAGTAATTAATGGGGAGATATCACTTGGTACCTTAGGCGCTTTCACGGAATATTCCATGAATATAGTATGGCCTATGGAGATGTTAGGTTGGTTATCAAACGATCTGGCGGCTGCATTTGCTTCATATAAAAGAATCAAAAAGATATTTGCTGAGCAGCCTGTAATTATCGAACAGGAAAACCCCGTTATTCTTGAAGAGGTAAAGGGTAGCATAAACTTTGAAAATGTATCGCTATCAATTAATGATAATAAAATACTTACGGATATAAGCTTTAGTCTACCTGCTGGCAAGACTATCGGCATTATGGGCGCTACTGGTACAGGCAAGTCCTCGATTATAAATATATTACAGCGTTTTTACGATGTAACTGAGGGCCAAATTCTTCTGGATGGCGTAAATATTAATGAGCTGTCCCTAAAGCAACTTAGAGGGGGTATATCTCTTGTAATGCAGGATATCTTCCTATTCTCAGATACAATTAATGAAAATGTGAAATTGGGAAACAGAGAAAGAGTAAAGCAAGAGGAAATAATCGAAGCGGCAAATCATTCTCAAGCAAGTGAATTCATCGATAAAATGGATGAGGGATACGATACAGTTGTCGGAGAACGAGGAGTAGGCCTATCCGGAGGACAGAAGCAGAGGATTAGTATTGCAAGAGCCCTTGCTAAGAAATCGCCCATACTAGTATTGGATGACTCTACCTCAGCCTTAGATATGGAGACAGAGCATTCTATTCAAATAGCTTTATCACAGATAGAAGCCACTAAGATTATAATAGCCCATAGAATTTCCGCTGTGAGAAACGCTGATGAAATAATAATATTAGAGAATGGACAAATAACCGAGCGGGGAACCCATGAGACGCTTATAAAGGAAAAAAGATATTACTACCAGACCTATCTGGCTCAGTATGGAGATTATAAATCCTCCGATATCCTAGCTCGTACAGGCTCTGATGATAGGGAGGGATTAACATGTCAATAAACGCAATTAAAGATGACGAGCAAATGAGCTCCGTTAGTAAAAAGACTACTATGATTCGGTTGTTTCGTTACCTTTTATCATATCGTACAACCATAACCTTTGTAATACTGATAATGCTAGCAACAGTAGCAATCTCAATTATTAACCCACTGTTAATTGAACGGGCAATTGACGTTCATATCGCCAATAAAGATATACAAAGCCTGGTCAAAATAATTAGTTTTGCTTTAGTTATTAATATAATATTTATCCTGCTGATTAAACTAAGAATGTATCTTATGGCAAAAATGTCAAATGATGTGCTGTTAAAAATAAGGCAAGAGCTATATACCCATATACAGAATCTTAGCTTTCATTTTTTTGACAGCAGACCTACGGGAAAGATACTTGCCAGAATTATAGGCGATGTCAATTCATTAAAGGATGTGTTATCCGATAGCGTTACCACATTAATTCCGGACTTTGTAACCATAAGTGCTGTAGTTGTTATTATGCTCATAAAGAACTGGCGTCTGGCTCTGGCCTCCTTAATCAGCCTTCCGCTTATGCTTGCTGGACTATGGTATATCGAAACAAGGTCCCACCTAAGATGGCGTACCCATAGAAAGAAGGGCTCAAATCTAAATGCCTTTATCCATGAGGACCTATCAGGAATGAGAATTATTCAAAGCTATACTGCTGAAGAGGAGACAGAGACGGACTTTGATATACTTCTTAAGGAACATAGAGGCTCTTTTATGCATGCAATAGTTATAAACGATGCTTTCTTCTCAGTAGTGGATATCAGCTGGGGACTAGGTACAATTGCCATGTATTATGTAGCAGTTAAGGTTATGGGAATAGGTATAGACAATATAGGAACCTTAATATCCTTTGGTATGTATATTGGAATGTTTTGGCGGCCTATCATGAATCTAAGTAATTTTTATAATAAACTTATTACTAATATATCTGGTGCAGAGCGAATATTTGATATTCTAGATACTAAACCAGAGATAACAGACGCCTCCAATGTGGTGGACATGGCTGTTATTAAGGGTGAGGTAACCTTTGACCATGTATCTTTTTCATATGATAAGGATACTCAGGTATTAAATGATGTAAGCTTTAGGGCAAATCCAGGTGAAACTATAGCTCTTGTGGGCCCCACCGGGGCAGGAAAAACTACAATAGTAAACCTTATTAGCAGGTTTTATGACGTACAGCAGGGTAATGTATATATCGATGGTCAGAATGTCAAGGATGTATCCATAGAAAGTCTAAGAAGGCAAATGGGAATTATGACACAGGATAACTTTCTCTTTTCTGGCACAGTTAAAGATAATATACGATACGGCAAGCTAGATGCTAGCGATGAAGATATTATTGCAGCAGCTAAGGCAGTTAATGCCCATGATTTTATTATTAAACTAGAAAAAGGATATGATACCGAGCTTAAGGAAAGAGGCAGCGGGCTCTCTATCGGTCAAAGGCAGCTCCTAGCATTTGCTAGAACCATGGCCTCCATGCCAAAGATATTAATTCTCGATGAGGCAACCTCTAGTATCGATACTCATACAGAGCTTTTAGTTCAACAAGGTATTGAGGCTCTGTTAAAAGGGCGTACATCCTTTGTAATTGCCCATAGATTATCCACAATAAGTAAAGCAGACAGGATATTTGTAATCGACGAGGGTAAAGTTTTAGAGGAAGGCAGCTCCGACGAGCTCCTAGCTAAGAAGGGCTTATACTACGATCTTTATATGGCACAGTTTAAAAACATTTAGATATCTAAAAGCTAAAGGGTGTGGATTATTCCACACCCTTTAAA
>CAZODB010000036.1:11158-14587 GCA_964578425.1 uncultured Herbinix sp. | reverse complement strand
GCCTCTAGGGACAAGATGATATTACCAACGGAATAAAGACCTATAGCCAAAAAAGTCAAGGAAGATTATGATATCTCCCTTGACTTTTTTACCACATTTTCTGCCATTGCAAACAAAAAAAGGCAATACATTTTATTTTCACTTTCAAAACGTTTTTCATCAGAAGGTTTTTCTTCCTTCATCCATTTGTCTATTATATCGAAGTCTAGATACTTTTTCCAATAATTACGATCCAATATAGATATAACCTCTACTTTCCTCTCCTTATATTCTTCAAACCAACTAGGATTGTCTTTCTTGTTTTTATCACTATTGTCTTCCTTGATCCTAAGATTATAAAGAGATTTGGGCATAAGGTCTTTAAAGGCCTCTCTAAATATATAGCGGTTCTTATTTCCTTTTAAATAGAGGTGTCTGGGAATAGATACAGCAAAGTCTATCACTCGATAGTCCAAGTAGGGAATAAGATATCTTACATCAGAGTAGGAGCCAAGTAGAGCTACATTATCTAATCTATTGCGGCTGCCACCTTCATTAATATATGATTTTGGGTCATAGGCAAAATTAAGTGCTGGCATCTTATCCTTACTAAATTTATTAGAAAAATCTATATTCAAAAGATCTGGTGCTTGAAAAAGATTAAGAAAAGGACGTTTCAGCTTCCTCTTAGTTTCCCAAAGAACTCGCGTGATATTTTTTAATGTCTTTATAATTCTTCTCTTCTGCCCATGTGTTCTTGACCACATATATCTAAAAAAATGATAGTATTCTCTGTGATAAAACAATTCATATGGATTACATCTGTGACTTACACCTTCATCCCCCCCGTGACCTGTAAAAACAACTTTTGCACCTTGCCGTTGGATTACTTGCGATCCTTCACAGATGGGTAAGGTATTGATATAAGGAGGCAAAACAAATTGAAGGGCAGGATGCCCATTTGTTAGAGGGATTCCAATATCTTGAATGTTTCTGGCAATATTACTGTCATTGGAAAGAACACTATTCATTTTCCTAAACAGACAACTGATATTCTCCTGCTCACAGATATCAGCAATAATAAGACGTTCATCATTTTCCGCAAGAGGTAATTCATCGGGATTAGGAGACCATGAATAATAAACACCTTTTCGGCCCAAACGATTTATAAGAATATCAATAATTCCGGAGTCTAGTCCCCCGGACAATTCGGCGCCTATTTGACCAGAAATGACATCCAGTCTAATTTTTACTGCATCTGTAATAAGCTCTTTAAGCTTGTCCTTGTATGCTGCCTCAGAGGAGAAATGGATTTTTTTGCTCCCCAGTTCCCAATACTTGTGTGATTCTAAAGCTAGTTTGTTATCCTTAAAAGAAAACTGTATATAGCTTGCTGGTTTCACACAAAATATGTGCGTATATTCTGTAGTGCTTTGACTCATAGTCGAATAACCAGCAAGTGTTTTGTATATCCAGCTCTCGCTGATTGAAGTATCGACTTGTTCTAGGGATATGATGCCTCGTATATCTGTAGAAAAGGCAACAAACTCATCACTTGCATAGTAAAAGAGCGGTCTTATTCCCATGTGATCTCTAAAAAGATGAAGTACCTTTGTATTGTCATCATAGATCGCACCTGCAAAATCACCATTGACGTCTCCTAGAGCATCGAATCCAAGCACATCAACATATGAGAAGAGCAATTCTTCATCTGAAACAGTTTTATGTAAATTTAATTTCTTTAACATTTCTTTCCGATTATAGAGTAGAGCATCTATGGCTGCGTATTTTTTCCCTTTTGTAAGAATAGTCGTACTGTGTTTACTTTCCTTGGAGAGTTTTTCATAACAGCATCCCAAAGCGTAAGTAGTATTTGTAGTGACTGATTCTGCGCCCTTACCGTAAATACGATTCCACAAAAGCATTGCTTTTATATTAATATTTTGAAAGTTTTCCTTAGTGCTCTTTTGTAAGAAACCTAGAATTCCGCTCATATATTTTATCCTCAATTAAAATAATATAGTAATTATGACCACCGGCTTAGCGGATGGTTTTATTGTACTAGATACAATTTATAAACCTTGTCAAGGCATATTGACAAGGTTTATAAATGTACGATTTAACTATGAAGGATTATCTTCTGGAACTATCGGTGTTGCTTTCTTATCATTTATTACAATTTGGCTTTCGTAATAGTGATCAATAAAACCGTTTGCAGTTTCATTGATATTAAGTTCGCTAATTTCAGGTATACTCCATATTTTCATAATCATATTCTCCCTTCCTAAATTTGTTAATAACAAAGATAGAGTACTTAATAAAGGAGCTACAGTCAACGATACTTACATATCTGTTAGAATTATTATTGAAAATATTTTAAGAAACTTATTTATCTCACTGCCAGAACATATAAAATATAACTTTAAAGATTAATTATAATTGGTCAACTAGAACCAAACTCAAATACTTTATTAAGCGAAGCTATCTGCTCCTCAACAGAATCCATAGCAAGGGGGCGGTTCAGGTGATATATTGGAATTATGGCTGCTATTTTAAGGCAGTTTTCTATGATATGAGAATTTATTTTCTCTCTTAGTAAGAGTTTTCGAATAAAAAGATTTCCATAAATAGCATACAGCTTATCAAGGCCCTTGATTTCCTCCAGTTGCACCTGTTTGCAATTACTCACTGTCAAGGTCACAATCCCCATTACCTTCTGCTCCTGCTCTTCGAACACAGAAAGACATGGTACCATAAATTTATCTTTCATTTCGTCCACATAGATAGCTTCCTGCGGATTTGCAAGCTTCTCTACTTCATTTCGACACATCTTCTGATAAGGAAACGCCGGATAGGCAAAAAGATCATTCCCTCTTATACACACAAGCTCCATATCATCCGCCAGTAGTTTAAAACCCTCTTTTATCAATGCTCTGGTAAGTGTTGATTTACCGCTTCCGCTCTCTCCAGCAAGTAAAAGGGCTCCTTTATCACATGCTACTGAACTGCAATGTATAGCCATTTGATTTTTTTGTAAAAAAAGAAAGGATAATCCAAATCCTAGAAGGTAAGTTCTTAAGAGCTGCCAATTGGCATTTTCTTTAGCCTGATACTTTATAGTGTTTCCTTCTTCAACTACTAGATGGACTGTTTTGTTAGAAAAGAGCGTAGAAAGTTCTCCAATCAAATATGGTTTGTCTTTCAGTTCTTCCTCCAGTCTATTTTCTAAAATGGATTGATAAATGAAAACATCGATCTGCTCTGGCTTATGCCTTATTTCCCTCAATTGAAAAAACTCCAAATCTGATTCAACTATCAATCCATATAAAGTATAATAGTTCATCTCATACCTCACCCTTGTGATCAATTTACGACTACTCTATCATTTCCTCTTATAAATGTATATTTATTCCATTCTATCATTTTAGTAATAAAATGTAAACCTTAAAA
>CAZODB010000036.1:2430-11058 GCA_964578425.1 uncultured Herbinix sp. | reverse complement strand
ATTATTGCAGTCAATAGGAATCTTACTGCAAACTGTAGCCTAAGATTAAAGGAGCTAAATCCTAATGCCTTATAAATTCCTATATCTGTCCTTTCACGTAGAAAGGTTTTTGAACAGACCATATGGACCACTACAAGAGCAAATAGTAGAGAAAAGACATATATAACTGCTTTCATCGCATTTACCGCTAGATTATACATATTGTCCGAACCATCCCCCTCTGAGTTTTCCACTTCTATTATATTAGAAAAATTATTATTTAAAGCTTCTTTTATCAGTTCTGCTTGGGAAGGATTGGACAAGCTATAGCCACACCAGTCTATCTTCGTAATACCAATTCTTTTAGCACCATCTAGTGAGATGGCAAAGCACATGCCTCCATCAAACGTAGATTGGTAAAGTCCAGTAATTATATATTCTTCCCTCTTGTTGTTGCCTGCTACTATGACTCTATCCCCGATTCCTAATCCGAGCTCCTCTGCTGCAATAGCAGTCATCACAATTTCATTGTCATAAAGTGGTTCTCTCCCCTTAGATATAGTAGCGATATCCTCAGGATTCTTGTGAATCATACAATGTAGCTCCTCGCCATCGACAGAAAGATATAATGATGTAACAAAATATTTCCTCTCAATATCAGAATATTTCACTATCATATTATCGATTTCCTTTATAAGCTCCTCCTTGGGCTCTTCTTTAAATCTTACCTCAATCTCTGTGTACATTTCTCCCATAGCTTCAACTGCTGATTTTGAATTAATGGAATCCCCCAGTATCATTATGGTCGTCATAAAGAAGATAAGTATAGCTGCTATCACTATTATTCCGACATATTGCCCTTTGCTTGAAGTAAATTGCCTTAAGGCAAGGCTTGATGACAGGGTCTTCTTAGATATAGGTGCTTTTATTCTACTGTCAAAATAAATCTCTTCACTTGCACCCGACAAAGCTCTAACAGGTGAAATTCTTCCAATTTTTCTTGTTGCAAATACTACAAAGAGGCCTGATATAAGCAAGACTACAAGCATAATAGCCATGGTCTTAGTTAAGGATATATTATTCTCTGCTGGGATAGCGGTTATTGGCTGAAATATATTAGCTAAGGCCTTAGTCAAGAAAAGAGCTGGAAATATACCAATAACCGTTCCGATAATCTGTGCTATTATATATTGTAATACCAATACCATCTGTATTTTATCCTTTGTAAAGCCCTGAGACTTTAGTACACCTAGACTGGTATAATCCATCTCAATACTCATAGTAATACTATGTCCAATAACTATCAGGACCACAATCATAAGGAAAGCGATAAATACTACGAGTATGGAGCAAATGACACCAGGAAAAAGACCTACAAAATAAATTATAACCTCCTTTGCAAGAGACCCTGCTGACCTGTCTATAATTCCTGTGTCAAGATTTAGCTGACGCTTGAACTTAGTGTCAGAAAGAGTATCATCAGCCTTATGAATTTTCATTACAAAATAATCAGCTGTTATCTCTTCGGATTCATTCCTTTTACACTCAATATAAATCTTGTCAAAATCATCATCGCTTATAAATACCTGCTTCCAACCCATAATAGCAGCACCATTTGATGGTTCAACAATGATACCTGCGATTTTAAGGTCAAATATACCACCGATTGTATTAAATCTAATTATATCTCCTAGACCACATTTCATATTGGTGCAGATGCCCTGAGGAATGTATACCTCACCGCTTTTTAAGGGTGGAACATTGTCCGCATATGTAACCATGTCACTACTTAGTAGTCTGTACTCCGGCCTTAGTTTTTGCATATACCATGTGTTATTATCATATTTCTCGTTTACTTCCTTTTTATCGCTGGCAATAGCAGGGTAATAGTCAATACTATCTACCATATCATTATCTAAAACCGATTGAATAAGGTCCTGTGTCATATTCTGATTCTTTATAAATAGGTTTATATTACCTGTATTAACTTGATTTAATGCATTTTCAATTCCTTTTTTATTGTTATCCATTAGGCTTATAATTGCTGTTAATGACATTGAAATAAGCATCACTAATATAATTACGCTGAAAAACGACCCTTTTTTATGGCGTATATTTGCTTTTATTAACGTTAATATTTCCATACCCCACCTCACCATTTCATAGATGAAAGCCAAGCATTTACCTGTGCTTCACGGCTTATCTCATCATCAGGATTGTAGGGAGCTAGGGGTAGATCACCAATAATCTTCCCATCCTCAATATATAGAAGCCTGCTAGCTCGAAGGGCTGCACGCATATCATGAGTTACCATAAGAATACTCTGCCCTGACTGATTAAGGTCAGTGAGAAGATTTAATACCTCTGTGGTGTTCTTCCTGTTAAGCGCTCCCGTTGGTTCGTCTGCAAAAAGTAGCTTAGGTGAGTTAATAATAGCTCTTGCAATTGCACATCTTTGCTGTTCTCCACCGGAGGCCTGTGAAGGCAAATGAGTCTTTATGTGGGAAATCTCCATTTTGTCCAGTAATTCCAAAGCCTTGTCTTTTACATCCAAGGCCCTTCTTTCCTTATTAAGGTATCCCGGCACCGCTATATTTTCAAATATAGTCAGATTGCTGATTAGATGTATCTGCTGAAATATAAAGCCAAAATCTCCATGACGAAGACCAGCTAGCCTTCTTTCGTTCATGGTCACTAAATCGGAGCCATTATAAACCACCTGCCCCGATGTGGCCCTATCCATACCACTTAGAGCATATAAAAGAGTTGATTTTCCTGAACCTGATGCACCCATAACCACAGTAAAATCGCCCTCATAAAGCTCAAAATCAATATGAGAGAGAATGTGATTCTGTCTGCCATTATGGGCAAAGCTTTTGCATAGGCCCTTTGCTGATAAGATAATATTTTTCATTTCATAATTTCCTTTCCGAGTTATATCATAGTTCTATCAGAAAAGTTATTAAGAAGTCCTTAAGAGATAATCGGTAAGCTTATCACAGCCTCAAGGCCATCAATATGACTCTGTAGGAAAATATCCCCCTCCATCTGCCGGATTATGTATCTGACAATATAAAGTCCCAATCCCGAGCCTTGTTCATTGCCACAGTTTTTGCCACGATAAAATTTATCGAATATAAAGGGTATGTCCTCATCGAAAATACCACTACCATAATCACGAAAATGGATTTTAACCATACCTTCATGAATAGAAAGAAAGATATCAATATTTGATTTGGCGTATTTTCTTGCATTATTAATAAGATTTTCAATTATCTGCATAAGCCTGTTGGGGTCTGCCATGACCTTAGCAGAGAAATCTCCCTTTCTAAAAAATATGTCGCTCTGATCAGCTGAAATTTCCGATACAGCTTTTTCAACAAATTCACATATCTCAATCTCTTCGAAAGACATCTTCAGCTTGTCCAAGTCTGATAATGAATGCAGGAGCAAATCATCGGTCAGCCTTGAAAGCTCATCGCACTTTCTCATAAGTACCTGAAGGTACCTAGAGCGCTTTTCAGGGCTAATATCTAGATTGGCTTCTAGTCCCTCTCCATATGCTCTGATGGATGCAATCGGTGTCTTTATGTCATGAGAAAGGGTGGCTATAATTGTCTTGTTATTCTCAATCGCCTCCCGTTCGCAGGCACGGGCCTTTGTGATTTCTCTTCTCATGCTGTCGAATGCCCAGGTAAATTCTCCAAAATAATTAGACCGCTCATAATCAAGAGTAAGATCAAAGTCTCCCATGGAAATCCTCTGAGCATATATCTTCATCCTATCAAAGGGTTTTAATATGGCTATATATACATAGCCAAATACTATAATAAGAAAGGCTATGCATATACCACCCATACCTAATATTACTCTTATAAGCTGGTGGTTTGAATGAGCACCTTCCCATGATGCTTCCTCCATAGCCTTTATCTCATTCTGTACTTGTTCTATCTTCTCTGACATTTTATCTACTTGACCAAGCCTTGCAAGCTGGTTAATTTCATTGAGAGCAACTATCTGTTCGGATTGTGCATCTTTAGAATTGTTTCCTATCTTAATAAGATAAAATCCTCCACAAAGCAAAATAATTATTATTGAAAATATTATTGTTAGCCTAATCAGTCTATTTCTCATTCGTCTACCTCCAATATATACCCCAGCTTAAATACTGTCTTAATATATGTCGGTTCTGATGGGTTATCCTCAAGCTTTTCCCGTAACCAGCGGATATGAACCGTCAGTGTAGAGGGTTCAACCATTGAGAATGGTCCCCATACCTCTGACATAAGCTTCTCCTTTGGTATGGCCACATTCTTATGGTCACACATATATGCAAGCAAATCAAATTCCCTCAAGGAAAGGGACAGAGCTTTACCTTTCTTTGTAACAGTCCGTGCACTTATATTTACTGTGACCTTACCAAAGTTCACTATTCTTTCTTCTTCTGAAAATCCATATGTACGTCGGATTAATGCATTTACCCTTGACAGAAGCTCCTTCATTGAATAGGGCTTAGGTAGATAATCATCACCACCAATATCAAAGCCTGTAATACGGTCGGTCTCACTTGTCCTTGCACTTGCAAATATTACAGGGACAGTAGACACTCTCCTAAGCTCCTTACATATGTCAAATCCTGTCTCATTCGGCAAATTAATGTCCAGTAATATAAGATGATAGGTCTTTCTTGAAAGCAATTCAAAAGCCTGGGCACTGTCCTGTGTGCAGCTTACATTGTAACCATAGCTTTCAAGCATCTCTGAAATAATAAAGGATAAATCCTCATCGTCATCAATAATCAATATATATTTGTCAGTCATAGGCTTACTCCTTATATATTTGGTATATATTAATTCAGTCTTATTCGGCTTACACCCTGTCTTTTCTGCTAGTATATACCTATCATTATTCTACTCATATCCTAACACTTTATTATCATCACCTGCAAGAAGAAAGTTAACTTACAGAGATTGAAAGGGTATATGGAAGTGCTGTTCAAGAGGCTGCTATTACAATGACGGTCGATGCAGTAGAAGATGGTTATGTGGGTATATGTTATGAATCAATAAGAGAATAACCTTAGTATATGGATTCTGCTGTTCCTTGCTTGTCTTAAATTATGTATTATATATACAAAAATGTGTAAATGTAGTGTATAATGTCGTTATATAACAATTTGTATTCATATTAAAGGAACCATACAAATGAAAAGGATTGCATTTATCGACATAGAAGCATCACCCGTGTCAAATAAAATATTTGATTTTGGTGCAGTAAAGATTAATGGTGAATCTTTGCATACTACTTCTATTGAAGAGTTTAAGAAATTTATAAATGCTGAAAAATATTTATGTGGACATAATACAATTAATCATGACATGAAAATTCTCCAAGAACCCTTGAGGCATAGGGGGCATGGGGATATTTGTAATGAGCATAATGTAATAGATACACTCTACCTTTCGCCATTATTATTTCCAGAGAGACCCTACCATGCTCTTGTTAAGGATGACAAGCTTCAAGTGGACGAGTTAAACAACCCCCTTAATGATGCCAAGAAGGCAAAGGAACTTTTCCTTGACGAGATAGAGGCATTTCGTGTGTTAGCTAATGCATTAAAGAGAATATATTATACTTTACTTAAGGATAGAATAGAATTTAGTGCATTCTTTAAATATGTTGATTATAAGGTAAATGCAAATGAAATTCATGTAGAAATTTTGGAGTACTTTCAAGATAAAATATGCAGCAATGCTGACTTAATAAATATTATTAAAGAATCTCCTATAGAGCTGGCTTATTCTCTTGCATTGATACAGGTAGAGGATGAATACTCTATTACACCAAGATGGGTTATAATCCAATATCCAAAGGTTGACCAGATTATGAATAGGTTAAGAGGAATACCTTGTGTTCGGAGTTGTGGTTATTGTAATGAAAGGTTAGATGCTAAGAAGGGGCTAAAAACTTTTTTTGGTTATGACGAGTATCGTAGCTTTGATGGTATTCCTTTACAAAGGCAGGCGGTAGAGGCTGCTATTAATAATAAATCCTTGTTGGCTGTTTTTCCAACTGGCGGTGGTAAGTCCATTACCTTCCAGGTTCCTGCACTTATGGCTGGGAAATACACAAAAGGATTAACAGTTATAATATCTCCTCTTCAGTCACTGATGAAGGATCAGGTAGACAATCTAGAGGATAAGCAGATTACTGATGCTGTGAGTATCAATGGATTATTAGATCCAATTGAGAGGGCCGAAGCTCTTAGAAGGGTGGAGGAAGGAGAGGTTAGTTTACTTTATATATCTCCCGAATCCCTTCGGTCAAGAACCATAGAGCGGTTGTTGCTAGGGAGAAAGATAAGTCGTTTTGTTATAGATGAGGCTCACTGTTTCTCTGCTTGGGGACAGGACTTTCGTGTTGATTATATGTATATTGCAGAGTTTATTAGAAGTCTATGCGATAAGAAGAATCTGCTGGAAATGATTCCTGTGTCCTGCTTTACTGCTACAGCAAAGCAAAATGTTATAGATGATATTAAAGATTATTTTTATAAGAATTTGAATTTAGAATTAGACCTATTTACAGCCAAGTCTGGAAGGAAAAATCTTAGTTATTCAGTTATGTATAAGGCAGAGAGTGAAAAATACAATGCACTAAGAAATCTCCTAACCTATAAAAAATGTCCTACAATTATATATGTATCAAGGACAGGTCAAGCCGCAAGACTGGCTGAAAATTTAAGCATGGATGGATATCTTGCCAAGACTTATCACGGTCAGATGGATAAGAATGAAAAAAGTGAGAATCAGGAAGCATTTCCTATTATTAAATCAAACCAAAATTACTCAAGAGGAGATTCAACAGATTTGGAAGACTATAAAAGATGCTACACGGACCCGGTCAAGAATGTCTAGTTCTGCTCTGGAGATTGCAAGGGAAGCGGGATGGGATGATTGTGTACGAGATATTGAGACTCGAGTAAAGACAGCTGTTGCAGCACTAGAAGACGCAGGTTATATAAAACGAGGTCAAAACATGCCCCATATATATGCGGATAGCATACAAGCAAAATCAGTATTAGAGGCATCGCATAAAATACGAGAGTCAGAGGGCTTTGAAGAGAAAGAGGAGGAGCTAGCAGTTAGAATTATAACAAAGCTCATATCTAGTAGAAGTAGGAAACTAACTCATAATGAGGCGGCTGAATCCAGAGTAGATTATATATCGGATGATTTAGGTATTCCTAAAGATAAGGTGCTTCATATAATTCAGAAGCTTCGGGATATAAGGCTGCTAGCTGATTCTAGGGATTTAACAGCATATCTTGATGAAAGAAGCTTAAAAGGAATGAATACCCTTGTTATCTATCGTGAATTAGAAAAATTCTTAATAGAGGAGCTTCCTGAAGATTCTGTAGTTATGAATATAAAAGAACTCAATGAAAAGATGGAGCTGGCAGGTATAAAGAAGGCAACTCCTGATAAGGTCAAGAGACTTTTGAATTATTGGGCGATAAAAAAAATCATTAAAAGACAGGTTTCAGAATATTCTCCAAACCACTTGAAATTAACCCTACGTAGGGAGAAAGAAACCATCAAGAAGGAGACGGAGCATAGGTGGGATGTTGCGGAATTTATACTATATAGATTAGATGAAATAAATATCGAAAATGAATCTACCATTGAATTTTCTGTATTAGACCTACAAGAGGCTTATGATTTTGATAGGCAATTACTAATGAAAACGGCAACAAGCAAGGATATAGAAGAAGCATTATTCTATCTGTCAAGAATAGGTGCATTAAAATTGGAGGGTGGTTTCTTAGTATCCTACAATACGATTAGTATCGAGCGATTAGAAAAAGACAATAAGATAAGATATAAAGCTACGGATTATAAAAGACTAAAATTATATTATGAACAAAAAATGCAGATGATTCATATAGTTGGAGAATATGCCAAGAAAATGATGTCAGATTATAAGGAGGCATTACTCTTTGTTGATGATTACTTTCAGCTGGAGTATAGTGCATTTTTAAGAAAATACTTTAAAGAAGGAAGAATTGATGAGATTGGAAGAAATATCACTCCAGAGAAGTTTCGACAGCTTTTCGGGGAATTGTCCCCTTCTCAATTGAGGATTATAAATGATAAGGAGTCCCAGTATATCGTAGTTGCGGCAGGGCCAGGTAGTGGGAAAACAAGAATCTTAGTACACAAATTAGCATCCTTACTTCTTATGGAGGATGTGAAGCATGAGCAATTACTAATGGTTACATTCTCACGGGCAGCAGCTACAGAGTTTAAGAAGAGGTTGATAAAGCTTATTGAAAATGCGGCGAATTTTATAGAAATTAAAACATTTCACTCATATTGCTTTGATATTCTAGGTCGTGTAGGTAGTATAGAAAAATCAGATGATGTTATCATGGAAGCAACAAGGCGAATTCTTAATGATGAAGTGGAAGCATCACGAATTACTAAGACGGTACTGGTCATTGATGAGGCACAGGATATGGATGAACATGAGTCAGGCTTTATTCATGCTCTCATTCAGAGGAATCCAGAGATGAGGGTAATAGCTGTAGGTGACGATGATCAGAATATATATTCATTCAGAGGCTCTGATTCCAGATATATGAAGGAG
>CAZODB010000036.1:0-2330 GCA_964578425.1 uncultured Herbinix sp. | reverse complement strand
GAGCAGCTTAATCTAACAGAAGAAGCCAGTATAATTTCAGGTGATAATTGGAATGAAGCTAAGAGAAGACTAATGATTAGATATAGAGATACGAAGAATCTTGACTTATGTGTAAGATTGCTAGAGGATTTTGAAACAACTAATTCAAATCAAAAGTACATATCGGATTTCATAGGCTATCTAAGAGAATCTAGAGAAGAAGATTTTTATGACCGTAATCAAGGAATAGCAACAGTATCAACTATTCATAAATCCAAAGGATGGGAGTTTGACCATGTAGTTTTATTGCTTAGAAATTATTATCTGGATTCAGTTGAAGCAAAGAGATTGCTCTATGTTGGAATGACCAGGGCTAGAGATAGTCTTTCTATACACTATAATAACAATTACTTTTCTAAGCACAAAAATTATAGATATGGGACTATAGAGAGATTTAATTATACCTATAGCACCACCGTTAATGAAGATACATACTCTATCGTTAAGCAACTGCGCCATAGGGATATATATTTATCTTATTTTTATAAGTTACAGGATACAGTAAAAAGGTTAAGAAGTGGAGATAGCTTGAGGGTAGATGATTCTGGATGCATGGATATGGATAATAATCGGGTCTTGTATTTTTCAGAGAATTTTAAAAGAGAGCTGCGGGGCTATAGCCACAAGGGATATCGTATAACTGATGCAAAAGTAGATTATATTCTTTATTGGGAAGAAGATGAAAAGGATGAAGAGGTACCAATAGTCTTCCCAGTATTAGAATTTGAAAGAGTTAATATGTGAAGGCCAGTATGCTATAAAAGCAGTTGCCATCTATAGTGGGGCTTTAAGCCAGTATAATATTGACGGAAGCAGCAATAATCGAAATCTCTTATATACAAGTCAAAATGAAGGAAATATAGCACTTAAGAAGGTTCCTTCCATCACAACTATCTGCAACGGTGATATGGATAGTAAAAACGTTCTATGGGTTAATGGTGAACCTAAAATCATTGATTTGGAATGTTTAAGTTATGGGAATCCTTATATGGAATTATTTCAATTAGCTCTTTGCTGGTCAGGATATGAACACTGTCACCTCGATTATACATTATTGAAATCTTCTATAACTGCATATTGTAAGGAATATGGGAAAATTGAAGTTGACTGGGAAATACTATACAGTAGCTATTTTGGCAGACTTGAATGGTTTGAATATAATATAAAAAGAGCTCTGATGATTGAATGTGCAGATGTTGTAAATCAATGTCTTGGAATAGAACAAGTCAAGTAAACAATTAACCATGTTATTTATTATAGCTTGATAAAAAATGAGTTGCTCGAAAATCTGAAATTTTAATTATATAGAATAACAAGTAAAAAACACAGATATTTCCTTTTGTCACTTGTTGTTATATAATGTACGAATGAGGGAGAAAATAATGTCAATAGAGTATGATGATATTAAGGAATATATGGATTGGACCAAAGTGAAATCTGGTCTGAAGTTTGACAACAGGAAAGACAAAAAAATTAAATTATTATATAATTGTATATATTGGGCTTATATGGGTTGTAATATAGGGTCTGAAGAAGGAAAGCATAGACCCGTTTTAGTTACAAGAACCTATGGTAAATCTACAATGTGCACGGTTATACCTTTAACAACTCAAAGATTAAAAGATGGTTTTTGGTATCACATAGATTTAGAAAAACAAGATAGTACAGCATTGGTAGAACAAATGAGAACTATAGATATAATACATATTGATAAACCGCTTAGATTGAATGGTAAAATAGTATCCATAACCGAAGAAGATTGTAAGAAAATAAATAATCAGATTAATTTTTTATATAAAATGTCACCTGTAGCTAAGCCAGAAAAAGATACAGATGAAAAGACGGTATAAAAAATAAATAAAGGTGTATCAAATCTGTTGACAAACATATAATAATAGTGTAATGTTTGGTTATCAGTAAAACATTATTTTTCCACAGCTTCGGCTGTGTAAATCATTATTTTCCAAAAGGTATTAACTTCGGTTAATGCCTTTTGTATTTTGCCTTATAGGAAATTGCTCCATTCGGAGCAATTCAAAATAATAATGTCTGCATATAGGCAGGTATAGGAAATAAACGATTGCAGATTATAAAATATAAAAACCTTCTTCACTGATATCGTTATCAAGATCATCATCTTCATGAAGAAAATAATCCATATCCAAAAGGTCATTGTCGCTCATGTTTTTGATATCGTCAGTTGTCATGCCTTTAGAATTTCCCAACTTTAAAGCTTAGTGCAGTTGAGGGGACTTGAACCCCTACCCAGTTAACCCGGACTAGAACCTGAA
>CAZODB010000035.1:0-14730 GCA_964578425.1 uncultured Herbinix sp. | reverse complement strand
CACTAATGCCTATACAAGAGAGAATGTGCCTTGGTACATTCTCTAAGCTTGCTATGCAAGCTTTTGCCGAAACGCGTTCACGAAGTGATAAGTTCATTACGCGTGAGTGCGCATCCCTAGCGGAGCGTTTTTTATATAATAGGACGCACTTTCCTATTATATAAAAATAATATGCAATTTATAGTCGTCCTTTCTATTATTCACGATAATACAGAACCTATACTATATAATGTTACATTAAGATAATTACAATGTATGTGATTAATATCACAGAAAGCCTATTAAGTAGTCTGCTTATATTAATCACATTATAGAGTCCTTATAATTTACAAATTATATCACTTACTAATAGTAGCCAAAAATACTTCTTTAGGCAAGCAGAATATATAAGATTGCACCCATGCTGGGTGTACTTGAATCTCTCATGACTAAAATCAGGAGTGTTCTTCTTGTGTAAAATTTAACTCTTAATGAAATTATTGGATTGATATGAATTATAAATATTGATATACTATCCTTAATTGAATAAGGTGAAAGGATAAAATACTTCATATTTAATAATGTTACTATTCCTGTATAATTAGCATTGTGGCCTATAATATATGAATGTATTAGGTTATTATTATGAGCAAAACTTTTGATACATTACAACCATATCTTGATAAGGCTATGGCCTTACAAACAGCAAGAAGTTTATTCGATTGGGATGATCAGACAGCTGCCCCCTTTGAAGCGGCTGAGCACACCTCTAAGGTTATCGGAATTCTTTCGGACGAATATATGAAATGTCTTATTAATGATAAAGTAAGAAAGCTTATAAAAAAGCTTAAGGAAGATAAGGAACAGGATGAGCTGACTGATAATGAAAAGGCGATTATTAAGGAACTTGATAAGACCTATGAACAGCTTGAAAGTATTCCACCTGAGGAATACAGAGCATTTAATGAGCTTGCCTTGGTTTCTAACAGGGCTTGGACAAAAGCAAAAAAGGATAATAATTATGACTACTTTGCCCCTTATTTGAAGAAGATTATTGAATATAAGAAAAAATTTGCTGGATATCGTGCCCAAAAAGGTCAGCAGTCCTATGAGGTTTTTTTAGCTGATTATGAGGAATGCTTTAATATAAAGGATCTTGATATATTTTTTGATAAATTAAAAAAAGAAATTGTCCCCTTATTAAGGCTGGTAGCCAAAAAAACAGATACTATCGATAAAAGCTATAATTTTTTAAATTATGATATAGATAAGCAAAGGACATTTTGTAAATATTTGAGTGGATATTTGGGCTTTGATTTTAATAGAGGTGTTATCGCAGAAAGCGCTCACCCATTTACTACACAATTTCATAATCATGATGTCCGTATAACCAATAATTATAATGAGGACAACTTAGAAAGCGCTATATTCTCTATAATACACGAAACAGGCCATGCCTTATATGAAATGAATATAGATGATACTCTTACACAGACACCAGTTGGATCAGGGACCTCAATGGGAATGCATGAATCACAATCCAGATTATTCGAGAATATTATTGGCCGAAGTACTGCATTTTGGGAACCTATATACTCGAAATTAGTGGAAACCTATCCTGAGCACTTAAATAGTATAAGCCTAGAGAGTTTCATAAGGGGTATTAATAAAGCAGAGCCAAGTCTCATTCGTACAGAGGCCGATGAGCTATCCTATACTCTTCATATAATCATCCGATATGAGATTGAAAAAGCTATTTTCTCTGGCGAAGCAGATGTGGATAAGCTTCCCGAGCTTTGGAATAAAAAATACCAGGACTATTTAGGCCTGACACCTGAAAATGATGCTGGAGGTATCCTCCAGGATGTTCATTGGTCTTATGGTGAATTTGGTTATTTTCCATCCTATGCTATTGGTTCAGCTATTGCTTCTCAGTTATATGAAAAGATGAAGGATGTTATGCCTGTAGATGACTATCTTCGTGAGGGAAACATTACCCCAATACGTGAGTTTCTTAGAGATAATGTACACAAATATGGCTCTACTAAAAACACGAACCAAATCCTTAAGGATGTTACCGGAGAAGAATTTAATGCTGATTATTATATTGAATATCTGAAGGATAAATATGAGGGACTTTACTCATTATAGTGAAATCTATAATGAGTAAGCATCTAAAGGAGCTAGCCTCAAAACAAATTAGAGGCATATCGGTATATAAGGTTCATACCGGTGTGCCTCTATAATGATTCTGAGTTAGTTTCCTTATATCCTTATGATATAAAGCTTCTTCAGATTTATTTATTTAGCCAAGAAAAATCAGGGTATTTTAATATAGCCTTTCCTATAATCTTATCCTTATCTACAAACTTATTATCCCATGCCCTAGCATCCTCGGAGCTATTTCTGTTATCTCCCATCATAAAATATGTTTCCTCTGGCACCTCGACAGGACCAAAATCTTCCTTTCTCATTGGCTCCAAAATATAATCTTCGATTACCATTTCGTCATTAATAAACAATTCACCGTCTTTTATCTCAATTTTATCTCCGCCAATCCCAATAATTCTTTTGATATAATCATCTTCCTCATTATCAGGAAATGGAAATACTACGATATCTCCCCGTTTTGGCTCATTAAATAGATAGGATAAACGAAAGGTGAAAACCTTATCTCCTGTCATAATAGTTCTTTCCATAGAACCTGTTGGAACCTCTACTTTAAATATTACAAACCGGTTGATTGCTAATGCCAATAATAAAGCAATACCAAATACTATAACCCAGCTGATAATTTCTTTAATAATACGCTTTCCCATTAAAGTTCTCCTTTGCCATACATATAGTAATCTATAGCGTTTTTCACCTGTATTCTTCCAAGCTACTTAGCACTTGTATTCCATGCTACTTATCACTTGTACTACACGCTACTTAGTACTTATTTATAATACCATAAATATAAGATTTCCTCAAATGTTTTGTAATTATATTCCTTAACAATTGTCCCTTATCCTTCTTCAATTGTGAACAATTCGTTTATCACCATATATAAGGCTGGGAAGAAATTCATTATCTGCCATATGCCTGCTCCTCTTAGCTCTAGCTCAGGTATCAATCTGAATTTGGCATCCATACTTCTGGCATCGTCAAACCACACTACATGCTCCATCCCCTGTTCATCAGTATAATAGTAGAATGGTGCTTGTGCTGTCTCATCGAATTCAATAGTAACATCAAACTGAGCAGCACGAGCTACAGCCTCCTGGTTGCTAAGAGCCTCCGCCATACTTTCTCCTCTTACGAAAGGCAGAGTCCAGTCATAGGCGTAATTAGGTATTCCCATGAGAATTTTGTCATTAGGTATTGTAGATACACCATATTCCAATACTTGACGTACATTATTAAGTGGCGCTGTTGCCATAGGTGGCCCGAAAAGGTATCCCCACTCATATGTCATAAGAAGCACTAGATCGGCTATAGCTCCAATAGCTGGATAATCGTGGGCTTCATACAAAAGTCCAGTCATCTCTCCGGAGGTTTTCGGAGCCAGGGCTACCAATGTAAGTAAACCCAGAGGTTCCAGACTATTCTTTACACTAGCAATAAAATCCAAGAATAATCCTTTGTCCTCAGACTGAATATATTCGAAGTCAATATCCAGACCTATATATCCCTTTTCTTGCATGGTTATAATAATGTTTTCTATTAATCTATTCTGTCCCTCTGGGTTTACAAACATATTATGAGCGATCTGTGTGTCAAAGTTCATCTCATCATTCATCGGAGCTAATACCATGATAGGAGGTACCCCTCTTTCATAGCCTATAGCTATTAATTCTTCATCCTCTATAGGAATCAGATCCCCCTCCGGTGTAAATCCATAGGTAAATAATGATTGATAGGTAAGAAAGGGTAGGGACTTTCGATGTACATCAGGATTAATAAAGGGATATAAATAACCAATAATTAGAGCAGAATCAATAACCGGTTCCTCCTCATATGCTATAAGCAGTATCTGACCAGGCACTAAGGACTCTTGCGCTGCTACCCATGGATTATTTCTTAATATCTCATCTACAGTAATATCATATGCTTGAGCAATATCTGCTAGATTATCGCCTTCTAAAACTGTGTATTCCTCCGTAGGTATCCGTACTATCATGCTCTGCCCAACTACCAAATTCTCAGGATTTGGCAGCTCATTGTCTATTATCAATCTTTCCGGAGTAACGCCATATTGTTCTGCTATCATACCTAGGGTTTCCCCTTCTTGTACCACATGAATTGTCATGCTCTTAGCTCCTTATGAATTAAACTTCATTTACAATATATGCAACCTTATATCGATTGTGAAATCGGAAGGACAGTGTCTTGTTTTCTGCAAACAAAAATATTCCTATATTAAATGCGTCGTTTTACTTGACTAATCTGCATATGGTGGATAACATAAAAATAGTAAAACTATATATGGAGGATGTAAAAATGAACCAATATAAAATAATATCTGCCGAGCAATTTCGTAAAAATCCTTTTCAGCTAATCGGTAAGGACTGGATGCTTATTACTGCTGGTAATGAGGAAAAGGTTAATACCATGACGGCCTCCTGGGGTGGATTGGGTGTTATGTACGGAAAAAACGTTGCATATGTCGTCATCAGGCCACAAAGATACACTAAAGAATTCGTAGATAGAGAAGATACATTTTCCCTAAGCTTTTTTGATAAAGAATATCGTAAAACACTTAATTACCTTGGCGCTGTATCAGGCCGTAATGAGAATAAAATTTTAAAATCTGGGCTAACCTTAGTCCGCCATGAAGACACTCCGTATTTTGATGAGGCAAATCATGTTCTTATATGTAAGAAGCTATATAATCAGCCTCTTAGCATAGAAGGCATCCTGGAAGAAAAGCTTTTAGATACCTGGTATAAAGACGGTGATCCTCACACACTCTACATTGCCGAAATAACAAAAATACTTCGTATCCGTCACACTCTTACTTTGTAAAATTAGACCAAAAAAGTCACTTATCTACCCATAATGCACCCTTAGAAGAGGAGCAGCTATTATTTGTTAAGTCATAAGCAAATCGTTTATGTTAGATTTAGACTTACAAATAATAGTTGCTCTATTTGTATGGGTGTATTTACACAAAGAGTTAGGTATATAAGTAACTTTTAAGTATTAATGCTGTACTATATATTTGTTATAAATTTAGTTAGGCTGAAGTAGGGGCTCAGCATCGCTATTAAGTGCTTCAAATGCCATGTTAAAGAATGTTAATATGGCATCTACTACCTTGCTACAAAGCTCTATTATATAACGAACATCTTGTTTTACAGCCTTAAGTGTGGCTAGATATTCTTTATGTGTCGTCTTAATAAACTGGATTATCTCATCTAATGTTTCTAGCATATGTCCTTGTATTGATTTCTGATGAATATCATCTATTTCGATGTACTCCCGTAATTGGTATTTCATTTCCTTTTCATAATATACATGATCGGTCATTGTACCTGTATAGCATGAATTATGTGGAAACGTACAATAATCAGCCAGATAATGGGTTATGATTCCAAGGTGCCTCGCATAGTATCTGCTGATTCCCTTATTAAAATCATAATCAATCGTAATTCTTTTTATCTCATCAATGAGGATATCAAAGGTTTCCTCAAATGTATGCCGCTTTGTAAAAAAAGATAGCTTAATATCTGGTAAAATACTTCCTATATAAAACGATTTTCTATGATCATTTAGCTGATGCTCCTTATTATTATGCACAAGAAACTTAGCAAGTAAAATATGGGACTTCTTTCTCATTCGATACCTCTAATCTATGTATTATTGTATATTGAGTTAAAAGTATGCAATCATTTTGATTTAGTTACAATTAACTCTATTATTAAAAGCCTACATTGTCGATATTACACCATTTATTATGCAATAACAATAGGATTTAATATATTGATAATAGCATTATCTTATATTTCTAGCCTCTATATTGACTTTTAAAACCTTATCCTGTAATATATTTAATCATACGGATTATCTTTATATTTGATTATCTGTAACTATTCAGAAGCCCAAAGTAAAAAATGAATTTCGAATTACCTATATAACTTTTTAACTGTTTTAATTATTTTAGGAGATGATATCTTGGATTCGAGTGACGCCGCGCGAGCAGTCATATTGGTGATACTGTTATTATTATCTGCATTTTTTTCAGGATCAGAAACGGCTCTTACTGCCATAAACAAGCTTCGAATACGAAGTATTGCTGATGATGGTGTAAAAGGTGCAAAAAGTGCTCTGAAGCTGATTGAAGAACCTAACAGGATGTTAAGTGCATTGCTAATCGGTAATAATGTTGTTAATATTTCAGCATCTGCTCTTACAACTACTATGGCAATCGATATGTATGGAAATAACTGGGTTGGGCTTGCAGCCGGTGTGCTGACTTTGCTTGTCTTAGTTTTTGGAGAAATAACTCCAAAATCCATATCTGTGTTGAAGGCCGAAAAGATTGCACTTAGAGTGTCTGGACCTGTTTTGCTAATAACAAGGCTACTCACCCCTGTAATATTTATAATCAATAAACTATGTAATGGTGTAATGCGACTCTTTCGGGTTGATCCGAACGAAAAACCTACACCTATGACCGAAAATGAACTTAGGACTATCCTAGAGGTCAGCCATGAGGAGGGCGTTCTGGAAAGTGAAGAGCGCAGAATGATAACAAATGTGGTTGATTTTGGTGACTCCTTAGCTAAGGATGTTATGGTACCCCGAATTGATATGTCATTTGCCAGTGATGATCTTACCTATGATGAGCTAGTTAATGAATTTTCAAAGGATAAATACACAAGACTTCCTGTCTATTCGGAGACTAGAGATAATGTCATAGGGATAGTAAACCTAAAGGATATCTTTTTTTATAACGGTAAAAATGACGATTTTAATATCCTTGACATCATAAGAGAACCCTATTTTACCTACGAATTCAAGAAAACATCAGAGCTTTTGATTGAAATGAGAAACGAATCAATTTCCCTTGCCATAGTTCTTGACGAATATGGTGCTACTGCAGGGCTGATCACCATCGAGGATCTTCTGGAGGAGATAGTCGGTGAAATTCGTGATGAGTATGACGAGGATGAAGAGGATAGTATACAAGCCGTCTCTGATAATGAATTTATTGTGGATGGCAACACTAAGCTTGATGATATTAATGAAGCTTTGGGACTTAATATTGAATCCTCTGATTATGATTCTATCGCAGGACACATTATATATCTTCTTGACCATCTTCCTGAGGAAGGCGAAACGATTATAGAGAACAATATCAGTTATACAGTGGCCTCAGTGGATAAGAATAGAATAGACAAAATCCATATACAGATAGTAAGTGGTGATAATATAATTAATTCATAACATCTGTTGCCACTAACTCACGACTAAAGTCACGAGGATGCGTGGCAACTTTTTCAATATAATAGAATAATAATTCTTGCTAATTCTTGTTGCTATTATTTATATGATTTTATTTTAGTAAATTTATATGCCCTGCTTAGATCAGGGTGTTTTTTTGGCATCATATACAAACATTGAACATCTTGATCATTGCTATATCTTAATATCATAAGCATATATAAATAAATTGCTTGACAAACCGCTATATATTGTTTACAATTCAATTGTACATTATATTTTATGAACTTGTTATGTCTTACGACTTATTGTATTTTGTTTTTTATAAATAACTAGCCTAAAAGGAGGATATCATATGAAATTATATGACTTTAATGTAAAAGAAAGAAACGGAAATGATTTTAATCTGGGAGCTTATGAAGGCAAGGTTCTGTTAATAGTGAACTCTGCTACTCAATGTGGATTCACTCCCCAATATGGAGAGCTTCAGAAATTATATGACAGGTATTCAGATAAGGGATTTGTTATTTTGGATTTCCCATGCAATCAATTTAAAAATCAAGCACCAGAGACAGCAGATGAAATTCAACAGTTCTGTGAGTCCAATTTCGGTGTCACCTATCCTATTCACTCAAAGATAGAAGTAAACGGCGAAAATGCTCACCCACTTTATAGGTTTCTTAAAAAAGAACAGGGATTCATGGGCTTTGACGAAGAGCATCCTCTAGCATCTGTACTTGATGATATGCTATCTAAGGATGATAAGAATTATAAGGAATCCTCTGATATTAAATGGAACTTTACAAAGTTTTTAGTTGATAGAAAAGGCAATGTAATAGAGCGCTTCGAACCTACCAAGGATCTAGGTTATGTAGAAAACAGAATTGGTGAGTTATTGTAGCTCATGCTTTACAGACATATATAATCCCGGCTGAATTTTCCGCCGGGATTATCTTGGTTATAACTATTTCATCTTTTTCTTTACTTTTCTTCCAATACCCAAAAATACCATTAACTACTATTATACTAATACTCGAAAATACCATTATACTATTGACAACTGAGTAATTTACATTATACTAATATTAGTAACGATTCCTAATTGTGGTACTAAAAATTATATTACTAGAAAGAGAATGATATGTCGCATATAAAGACTATTCTATTAACCATATTTGGATTTTTATTTTTAGGAATGGGAGCTATTGGGGTCTTGCTGCCTATTTGGCCCACAACACCATTTGTTCTGGCAGCAGCCGCCTGCTTTTCATGTTCACCCCATCTAAAGGCACGGATTATGAAGATATCTTTCTTTAAGGAGTATATTACCAATTATGAGCAGGGAACCGGACTTTCACGAAAAACAGTACTTGTCAGTCTTTCCTATCTTTGGAGTATGCTTATACTTTCTATGGTTTTGCTACATAAATCATGGATATCTCTGCTACTTGTGACCGTCGGAGTTGCTGTATCCACTCATATTCTTCAGATGTCAATTGTAGGTCAAAGAGATGCTACAGTCGGTAAAAAGAGAGTTTTTGGAATGATTGAGGCTGTTTTTGATGCCAACTACCTTGTTGTAGCCATATATTTAGGTTTGCAGCTTATCATAACATGGAATGATAATTATATCAGATTATTAGCCGGTATAATGACCTTAATTCTTATTATTGGTGATTCCTTTCACCTTCTACCTCGAATGGCACTTATTATTAATAATGCAGAGGAACAGATGCGCCCGGCTCTAGGACGTGGAAAACAGATTGCTTCTCTAACGATGACTATTTTCTATCTGTTTCTTTGGCACATTGGTCTTTTGCTTTATTCCCCTAATAATATTGAATTTGTTTCATATATCATCTATGCACTGGCTGCTGTACGAATTATACTTTGCCTTCTGCCAGGGAACAGGTGGAAGGATCGATATCCTCCGGTTAGTTGGGGAATCCTCCGCAATATACCATTTTTTCTGATTGGTATAATTGTAGTTATTTTATATTATTTGTCTCGGAATATATTTCCTGGATTTAGGCTGATGTGGCTGGCGGTCACGCTTAGCTTTGCTTTCTATCTGCCTGTTGTACTGTGGTCAAACAAAAATCCTAAGATTGGTATGCTGATGCTACCGAAAGTATGCACTTACCTTTGGATGATAGCAATGTGTTTATCCTTATAAACCAAGCTGCTCATATCCAAGGAATATTTACATAAGCAAAAACTGAAAGGAGAAAATTATTATGAATGAGTACAAAAAACTAACTAATGAAGTCGGAGCACCTATAGCTGACAATGAAAATGCCATTACCGCCGGCTCACGCGGTCCTGTTGTTATGCAGGATGTGTGGCTACTTGAAAAGATGGCACATTTTAACCGTGAGGTCATTCCAGAGCGTCGTATGCATGCTAAGGGGTGGGGTGCCTACGGTAGACTTACCGTCACACACGATATCTCCAAATATACTAAAGCAAAGGCTTTACAACCCGGCAAAGAAACCGAATTGTTCCTCCGTTTTTCAACGGTAGCCGGTGAGCGTGGCGCTGCTGACTGCGAACGTGATATTCGCGGGGTAGCAGTCAAATTCTATACAGAGGACGGTAATTGGGACTTGGTAGGCAATAATACTCCTACCTTCTTCATCCGCGATGTACATAACTTCTCCGACCTCAATCGTGCTGTTAAGCGTGATCCCCGTACAGGACGCCGTTCAGCACAGAATAACTGGGATTTCTGGACACTGCTGCCCGAATGCTTCCACCAGATTACCATAGTAATGAGTGACCGCGGTATTCCCGCATCATTCCGTAATATGCATTTCTTCGGCGAGCATACCTTCTCCTTCTATAATGAGAAAAATGAACGTGTATGGTGTAAGTTCCATTTTAAAACTCAACAGGGTATTAAGAATTTCAGTAATGAGGAGGCTGCTAAAGTAAACGGTATGGACCGCGAATACCACGGCAAGGATCTGTATGAAGCCATCGAGAGCGGAGATTTCCCTAAATGGACGATGTATGTTCAGATTATGACTGAAGAACAAGCCAAGAATCATTATGAGAATCCATTTGATATTACTAAAATTTGGCGTCACGCTGAATATCCTCTGATTGAAGTTGGAGTTCTAGAGCTGAATCGCAATCCAGAAAATTATTTTGCAGAGGTTGAGCAATCAGCCTTTACTCCCGCACACGTCGTTCCCGGTATCGGCTTCTCACCCGACCGATTTTTACAGGGAAGATTATTTTCCTATGGTGATGCACAGCGTTATCGCCTTGGAGTAAATCATAATCATATTCCTGTAAATCGTGCCAAGGTGGAGGTCAACGAATACCATCGTGACGGTGCTATGCGTACAGACGGTAATTATGGTGGTGCTCCTGCCTATACGCCTAATAGTTATGGTGTCTGGACTGCGCAGCCTGAAGTTTCTGAGCCGCCCCTGGATTTGGAAGGAGCTATGTACCGATATGATCCTAAGGATGATCCGACAGATGATTGTTTCCGTGCTGGAGGCAATTTATGGCGTCTACTTACCGAAGATAAAAAGGAAATCCTAATTCAGAATACCGCCGGTGATATTGCTCCTTGCACTGTCAACATCAAATATCGCCATGCTGCTCATTGCTATCTAGCTGATGTAGAATATGGTGAGCGTTTTGCCAAGGCTGCTGGCTTATGTATGGATAAGGTCAAAGAGCTTTCCAAGCTGGATAATAATGGACTAATTAAAGCCACCCTTTCAGAAACAATGTAAGCAACGACAAGCAGTAATCCGTCTGTCTTATCTTAATAATGATGCTTTTAATATCTATCAAGGAGCTGTTTTATACTAATCAATTGATTATTATAAAACAGCTCCTTGATAGATTATATTATATCCGCTATTAGATAACCGCATTTAAACATGAACAGATTCATCATAGCATAAGTCGTACTATTTTCTTAGCTGTATTACATTCCAGCTTTGCTTCTCAAGTACGGATACTAGGATGCCGTTCTCAACCTTTGAAAGATTACTGTTTTTTGGTATTACATTTTGTGGATTAGCTTCAGTATTCACAGCCTTTAGGTCTTCATGAGTAAGGACAATATGTTTTTCAACTTTATAACCTTCAAATTGACGTATATCACATGTTATCTCCATACCCTCTTCCAGATCCTTATTAACCGCGAATAAGGTTAATGTCTCTTCTTCTTCGTTTACTAGAAGTACAGAATCAAGGAAAGGAGCATCACCGTGCTTGCTATCGTAAACAGGGGACTTTACTATAGTGTGCATTACTGACCCTCTACCAAGAGTGCTGGCATGCATAAATGGATAATAAATAGTCTGCATCCATGCACCAGTATCAGAGGTCATGATTGGAGCAATTACGTTCACAAGCTGTGCTAGACAAGCTATCTTTACTCTATCAGCATGCTTTAGCATGGTAATCAGCATACTTCCAACTAGGAGAGCATCTTCAAAATTATATACATCCTCAAGCTGATGAGGCGCTTGAGACCAACGTTCGATTTTCTTATCCTGATCATTAGAATGATACCATACATTCCATTCATCGAAGGATAAGTTGATAGCTTTCTTTTTACGTTTCTTAGCCTTCACATAATCACAGATAGAGATAACAGATGAAATAAACTCATCCATTGCAACTGAACTTGCTAGGAAATTAGGTGAATCGTTTTCACGATTCCCATAATACTGATGAAGGGATAGGTAATCCACCTGATCATAGCAATGCTCAAGCACAGTAGCCTCCCAGCTTGCAAATGTAGGCATACCAAGATATGAGCTACCACAGGCAACCAGCTCGATAGATGGATCTACCATTCGCATTATTCTTCCTGTTTCTTCTGCTAAACGTCCATACTCATCTGCTGTCTTGTGGCCCATCTGCCATGGTCCATCCATTTCATTTCCTAGGCACCATAAATTGATATTATGAGCGGCTTCATAGCCATGTTTTCTTCGAAGGTCACTATAAAAAGTACCTTTCTCGATATTACAATACTCAATTATATTCTTAGCATCCTCTACACCACGGGTTCCCAGATTAACTGCCATCATTGATGTCGTATTAGCTTTTTTAGTCCAATCCATAAATTCATTTAGACCAAATTGATTGCTTTCTATAACACCCCAGGCCAAATCGAGCTGAGACGGACGGTCGGATTTTGGACCGATACCATCCTCCCAATGATATCCTGATACGAAATTCCCTCCTGGATAACGTACTACTGGAACATCAATATCGCGGATTAATTCAAGTACATCCTTACGAAAGCCTTGCTCATCTGATAATGGGCTATCTGGTTGGTATATGCCCCCGTATACTGCACGGCCAAGATGCTCAATAAATGATCCGTAGATTCGTTTGTCTACTTCTCCGATAATAAAGTTCTTGTCAATATGAATTTGTGCTTTTTTCATTTTAGTATTGCTCCTTTTAATTATTTGTTTTATCATAATTATAGCATGATTCCAAACTTATAAAATGAATTATCATCCGTTACATTTGTCTTTTTCTCCGCTATATCTTCTAAAACGAGTGATATTTTTATAAAAGATCATGTATAACTTATTATAAGGAGTGAAACTATTTGTTTACAATTGATTATTGCGGATACAACACCCGTAACCCCGACTATGATATTATCTATCGACCAAACGGAAGTAATAGTTATTTGCTTTTACTACTACTGTCTCCTATGTATTTTTATATTGATGATAACAAGATATTAACAAAGCCTGGAGCATGTATCTTATACACTCCAAAGGTTTTTCAGAAATATCAAGCTGTGAAGGATTTCTTTAATAGTTATATTCATTTTTTTACTGAAGAGCAGGAGGTTGCAAGTTATTCCTTCCCGCAAAACAGGATTTTCTATCCTGATAATACTCATGATATTAATTGGTTTATTAGAAAAATCCATGAGGAACACTTAATCAAGCCTCTTCATTATCCGGAGATGATTCATGGGTTGATTCTGCAGCTGATGGCTACTATAGATAGAGATTATAGTAAGAGTAGTCACTATACAAACGCGGATTCATCCTTGTTTTCAATGTTTCAAGCCTTGCGTTTGCAGATGCTTTCAAGCTGCGAGGAAGAATGGCCAATAGATCGAATGTGTAAGATGGTGAATCTTGAGAAGAGTCAGTTTTACTCCTATTATGGTTTGTTCTTTAATACTACTCCCAGGGTTGAATTATTGAATGCTCGAATAGACAAAGCCAAATACCTTTTGACCAATGAAGCACTTTCCATTAATCAAATCGCTCATAGTGCCGGCTTTTCTGATATATATCACTTTTCAAGATACTTTAAGAAGCAAAGTGGCTATTCTCCAAGCCAATTTAGGAAGTTACCCATAGAAGAATCAGGTATATAAACAACTTTCTAATACACTGCATGATTTTTAATACTATCATTCCATGAGATAGCTTGTCATTATTTGTGAACCGATGCTCCTAACAAAAAATTTCACCTTCCAGAACCGTAACCGCCTTACCCAAAATTAATACTCTATCATCAACTACCTGAACACGTAATACCCCACCCCTACTTGATGCTTGATATGCGATAAGTTCATCCTTGCCCAGCTTACTCTTCCAATAGGGTCCCAAACAACAATGGGCCGAACCGGTCACTGGATCTTCAAAAACACCAATCTCAGGAGCAAAAAATCTTGATACAAAATCATAATCCTTAGATCTTGAAGTTACTATTACACCACGCATATCGACTTTTAAAAGCTTAGTAAAATCAGGTTCTAGATTTCTAACAATCTCTTCGTTTTCAACCTCAACAATATAATCAAATATATTTTTTCCAACATAAATAGGATCAATATTCAAAGCTTCTATTAATTCAACAGGAGCTTTTTCTTCTTTTTCAGGAGTCGCCGGAAAGTTAAGCCGTATCCAACCATCCTGTAATACAGCTGTAAGTAATCCGCTTTTTGTATAAAAGTTAACTTCTTGGCCTTCAATTATGTAACCTTTCTCCATAAGAATATGAGCACTTGCCAAGGTTGCATGCCCACAAAGATCTATCTCGAAAGTCGGTGTAAACCAGCGCAGACTGTATCCATCGCCTTCCTTCAAGAGAAATGCGGTTTCTGCTAGGTTCATCTCACTCGCAATATCCTGCATCCATCTATCTGTAGGCTTCGATTCAAGAATACATACAGCTGCGGGATTTCCTCTAAATGGTTTGTCAGTAAATGCATCTACCTGATATATTTTCATCCAAATCCTCCTCCGGTAACTCTAATATTTAATATACTATGCAGTAAAATAAATGTTATTTGGTTTATATATT
>CAZODB010000034.1:0-14833 GCA_964578425.1 uncultured Herbinix sp. | reverse complement strand
GCACATCATTGCTTAACAGTGTATAACAAAATAATCCAAAATTCAAGCTTTTGTGAGCCTATTTTATTGCTTGTTTTAGTTGATAAAGCAAATTGTAATGGTGATAGGCAGCTAAGAGAATAAGCATACTTTATTATGCCAGCAAGGCTGGTTTAATTCTTTTTAGCCTGTTTTTCTTTGGCTCTTTTATCGTTTATAAGATCCATGTGTTCTGCATCAATTAACTCAACACCATTTTCTTTTGCCCATGTCACACAGCCCTTTAGTGCTGTATTGAGAAAAACACGAGGTACTTTCACCAATTTGGAACAGGCCTCGTCTGTGAATTTGATTTTATCATCAATGCGATCGGCTGCATATCGTACTGACTGAATACTGCCTTCCCGTACTGGAAGAAGCTCAGATATAGGTTTTCGGAATTTTGTATACCAGAAATGTTTGGAATCACGATAACCATAGTCTACAGGTACAGAAGGAAATCCTCTGGAAGTCACTCCGTTTATGATGGTGTTACGATATTTGGATTTCATTAGAATTTTATCAATTCGTAGAATAAAATGTGCACCAAACTCTGAAGTAATACCGTTGAAATCATGATAAGGTGCTGGATATCCTTCCAGTTGACCAGGTGCGTCATTCTGAGCATTATCCAATTCTCGCATCCAGGTGCATTCCATTACCTGAAAAGCTTCAACTACCACTTGTGGGTATTTTTCATTTGGATTAATTTTGGCCATATGCCCCTCTTCAAGCTTGAAGATACAATCCTTCATTTTCTCTTCTGGTGTATCACCAGGAAAACCTAAGCGTACCGCTTCTTTGAAATGTTTCTTTTTATCTTCGATGAAGTTAATAGAGCATTTACCGTTACGTAGAATATTTTGGGCAGTGTTGGATGAGTTGCGACAGCATAGTAGCATGGCATAGTAATCTTTGCCTGCTATATAATAGGGCTGTACCAAGGAATAAGGACCAAGTGTGGTCATGCCCTCCTCGGTCAGAGTGCCAATTAATACTGTTGGCATTGGAAAAAAGGCAGATGTCTGATAAAAGTTATCAACGATACGTAGATCTTTAAAATGGCTCATATACTTTCCTCCTTTAGGATGCGATTTTATGTAAATGACTGAAATTATCAGCGATACCGAATAGTTTATTTTTAGATATTATAGACCAATATATTTCGGATTTAAGCATGTTCATATGAATTATAGAACATTGATAAATTTGTGTCAATTTGTTAGTTTGCTTCCCGTGGCTGCCTTATATATAGTAGATATACTATTGACCTATTATAACTTTTGAAGAACCTTTGCAATTCTCATATTAGCCAAAAACACAAAACACAATTGAAAAAGGCGCGATTATACATTATAATGCAATTAATGGGTATGCGTTTTAATATATTAGTTTATAGAAAGAGAGCGTTAATCATGAAATTCACATGCAGAGTTTTTTCTGTCCAATCATCAGGGATATTTGTTCTGAATAAGTGAATTTTGCTACTTTTGAAATTGTTAAGTTGAAATTGTTAACTGAAATTGTAATTTAACGGAAGCTGTCAAGTTAAAATATAAGTAAAAATAAGACTTGCAAATATTACCTAGCTTTGATATAATAACAAATATGCTAAAAGATAAGACTAAGAAGGAGTGGACGCAAGTCCACTCTTATGTTTTGTGAAGGGCGTTTTTATGTTGAAAACGTATTTATATATATAAGAAACTGCGTCCTAGTGGTGGATGCTTAATAAGGTTCCGATATGGATTTTTAATATGAAAGAAGGGTATAAGATGGCAAAACGTGATAACTATGAGAAAAGGACTGAGAGATTATTAGAGCCTATACTTATTGAGAATAATTTTGAATTGTATGATGTGGAATATGTGAAGGAAGGCAGCAATTGGTATCTAAGAACCTTTATAGATAAGGAAGGCGGTATCGATGTAGAAGATTGTGTGCTGGTAAGCAGAGAGCTGAGTGATTTGCTTGATAAAGAAGATTTTATTCCAGATGCTTATATTCTTGAAGTGAGTTCACCTGGACTTGGCAGACAGCTAAAGAAGGATAAGCATTTTGACCGTAGTATCGGTGAGGAAGTAGAGATTAAGCTCTACAGACCCATCGATAAGCAGAAGGAATGGATCGGTATACTTATTAGCTATAATTCTGATGTCCTGACGCTTCAGATAGAAGAGGAGACTCAGATGGATATATTAAGAAAAGATATTGCAATGGTCAGATTGACATTTGATTTTTAAGAAGTGTAGTTCACTGAATGTTTATTATTAGAGAGGGAGAAAAATTCTCCCATATAAGTTCACTGACAGGTTTTAAGTTAAGAAGGGAGAATGAAGAATGGGTGCGAACAGGGAACTGATTGATGCGTTAAACCAGATTGAGAAGGAAAGGGATATCAGTAAGGAAATCTTGCTCGATGCTCTTGAAAATTCGTTGGTTGCAGCATGCAAGAACAATTTTGGTAGGGCAGATAATATCAAAGTGGATATTGATCGTAATTCAGGAGCGGTGAATGTCTATGCCACGAAGGAAGTAGTAGAGGATGTCACAGACCCAGTTACGCAGATTAGCCTGGCTCAAGCCAAGATGAAGGATATCGACATTGATTTAGGTGATATGCTTAATATCGAGGTTACTCCTAAGAATTTTGGACGTATTGCTGCACAGAAGGCAAAACAGGTGGTGGTCCAGAAGATCCGCGAGGAAGAGAGAAAGGTTCTATACAATCAGTATAGCAGTAAGGAAAGAGATATTGTAACCGGTATCGTACAACGATATGTAGGAAACAATGTAAGTATAAATCTTGGCAAGGTAGATGCCATTCTTAATGAGAATGAACAGATTAGGGGAGAGATATTCCGTCCCACAGACCGTATAAAGCTATATGTTCTTGAGGTTAAGGACACACCAAAAGGACCTCGTATCTTAGTGTCCAGAACTCATCCTGAGTTGGTTAAGCGATTATTTGAGGCTGAGGTAACTGAGCTTCAGGATGGTACTGTAGAGATTATGAGCATTGCCAGAGAAGCTGGCTCAAGAACAAAGATGGCAGTATGGAGTAACAATCCCAATGTAGATGCTGTAGGAGCCTGTGTAGGTGTTAATGGCTCTAGGGTAAATACTATTGTATATGAATTAAGAGATGAGAAGATTGATATTATAAATTGGAGTGAAGATCCTGCTAGGCTGATTGAAAATGCACTCAGCCCAGCTAAGGTTGTATCAGTTATGGTTGATGAGGAACAAAAGAATGCAAGGGTTATAGTACCTGATTACCAGTTGTCATTGGCCATAGGCAAGGAAGGTCAGAACGCAAGACTTGCAGCAAAGCTTACAGGATATAAAATTGATATAAAGAGTGAATCTCAGGGTATGGGATATTAAGGATGTGATAATGGATGGCGAAGAAAATACCATTAAGAGTATGTACCGGATGTGGTGAATCAAAGACTAAAAAGGAGTTGATTAGAGTTCTAAGAACACCGGAGGGTGAAATTGTTTTAGATGTAACAGGCAAGATGAACGGTAGAGGGGCATATATTTGTTGCTCAGTAGACTGCTTGCATAAAGCAATCAAATCCAAAGGCTTGGAGCGATCATTTAAGATGGAGATACCCAGACAACTATTAGATACTATAGAGAAGGAGTTGGTATCACATGAATCCGGAACTAAAAAAGGTATTTAGCCTCATTGGCATAGCAACAAAATCAAATAACATAGCAAGCGGTGAATTTCAAACTGAAAAGGCGGTGAAGGACCATAAGGCAGTCTTAGTCATAGTAGCTGAAGATGCTTCGAATAATACGAAGAAAATGTTCACGAATATGTGTACTTTTTACAAGATCCCATTATACATATGTGGCACAAAGAACGAACTTGGCCACTGTATGGGAAAAGAGTTTCGTGCTTCTTTAGCAATATTGGATAAGGGCCTAGCAGACGCAATAAATAAGCAACTTAAAATGATGGAGTGATATTAACGGAGGTAGTAAGTATATGGCAAAAATGAAAGTATTTGAAGTAAAGAATTTAATAAATGAAAAGCATCATGGGAATATCGAGAGTAAGGATATTCAGAGTTTCCTTGAGAAAAAAATGGGTATTAAGAAGACTCATAGCAGTAATCTTGAGGACCATGAAATAAAGGCTGTTAAGGAGCATTTTGCTCCATCGGCAAAGAAAACTTCCGAAACTCCTGCAACTAAGAGGATGCGTTCTGCAAGTCATAACAGTGAGATGGGTCAGGAACTAGCAAAAGGAAATAAACCGCCACTACCTACAAGGCAGAGTCAAGGTCAGGCACCGAAGGATCAGAGACCACCCCAGGGGACAGGTCAAGAGTCTAGGCAGCAAGGCATGGCTAGACCAGATGGAGTGGGTCAGAGGAGACCGGATGGACCAAGTCAGAGGAGAACAGACGGATCCAGTCAAAGAGGGACACAAGGTCAGAGAACTACACAGACTTATCATGCTGCAGGTGCAATACCACAGGGTCAGAGACCTTATGTGTCAGGTCAGCAAGGCATGAGACCAGAGGGGCCTGCTACGACCAGACCCGGTGGGTCAGGTCAGAGGGAACCACAAGGACAGAGACCTGATGGAACAGGTCAGAGGGGGCAGCAAAGCATGAGACATGATGAAATAGATAAATTACCAGGTGATCAGAGACCGGCTCAAGGTGGATCCCAGGGCTATCAACAGCAAGGAGCTAGACCGAGTGGACAAAGGTCAGATGGGTCAGGACAAGGAATGAGACCCGATGGCACAGTACAGAATAGACCACAGGGAGCAAGACCATACGGCCAGGGGGCGCCTAGAGGACAGCAACAAAGCGGTGGTCAAGGTTATCAACAGAGAGGTCAAAGACCACCCCAGGGAGCAGGTGCGACCAGACCCGCGGGGTCAGGCCAAGGCTATAAAGGCAGACCGGATGGACAGAGTAGACCACAGGGTCAGAGAACCGATGGTTATCAGGGAAGACCACAGGGTCAGAGAGCCGATGGTTATCAGGGAAGACCACAGGGTCAGAGAGCCGATGGTTATCAGGGAAGACCACAGGGTCAGAGAACTGATGGTTATCAGGGAAGATCACAGGGGCAGAGAACTGATGGTTATCAGGGAAGACCACAGGGCCAAAGAACCGATGGTTATCAAGGTAGACCAGCAGGGGGGCAACAAGGACGTCCCTATCAGCAGGGAGATAGAAATCAAAGACCGCAAGGTCAGGGTTCATATCAGGATAATAGAGGAACATCTGGCCAGGGTGGATATCGTTCAGACCAGCAACAAGGACAAAGACCTCAAGGTTATCAGGGTAGACCATCAGGACCAAGAACCGGTGGCTATAATTCTGGAACAAGAAGCCCGGGTCAAGGCCAAGGTCAAAGACCATATAGTAATCAAGGAAATTATCAGAGACCGCAGGGCGGCCAAGGAAGCGGCCAAGGAGGCGGTTATAATTCAAGAGGCTATGGTACCTTTAATAAGGATGAGGATACTAAGCCCGCATATGGTAATAGGTCAAACGCCGGTAGAAGAGGCTCTCAGTCCCAAAAAGGTAACGAAAGAAAAGATTTTGACCAAAAGATTCTTGATCAGAAAGTAGCTGAGAAGAACGATAACAGAAGAAACAGAGACAGAATGAACAAGGATAAGCAATATAGAGATAGGACTGTAGCACAGCGTGATAATGCTGATATGAACAGTAAGGTTCCTAAGAAAGGGCAGTTTATTAAGCCAAAGCCTATTGTTGTAGTAAAAGAAGATATTAAAGTAATAACACTTCCAGAGGTACTTACTATCAAGGAGCTTGCTGATAAGATGAAGATACCTGGAGCAGTATTAATTAAGAAGCTGTTTCTTGCAGGTCAGGTTGTTACCATAAATCAGGAAATCTTATATGAAGAGGCTGAAGAGATAGCATTAGAATACGACATTATCTGTGAAAAGGAAGTTCTGATAAATGAAGTTGAAGAGCTATTAAAAGAAGAAGAAGAGGATGAAACTGCTATGGTTAAGCGTCCACCAGTTGTCTGTGTCATGGGTCATGTCGACCATGGTAAGACATCACTTCTTGATGCTATAAGAAATGCAGAAGTCACCTCAAGAGAAGCGGGTGGAATCACTCAGCATATAGGAGCCTACATCGTAGAGATTAAGGGTGAGAAGATTACATTTTTAGACACACCAGGGCATGAGGCATTCACCTCTATGCGTATGAGAGGTGCTCAGGCGACGGATATTGCAATTCTTGTAGTTGCAGCTGATGATGGTGTTATGCCCCAGACAGTTGAGGCTATAAGTCATGCGAAAGCAGCTGGTGTAAAGATAATAGTTGCAATCAATAAGATAGATAAGCCCAGTGCTAATATAGAACGAGTTAAGCAGGAGCTTACAGAGTATGAATTAATTGCAGAGGATTGGGGTGGAGATACTATATTTGCACCTGTATCTGCTCATACTAATGAAGGTATTGAACATCTCTTAGAGATGATACTTTTGACGTCAGAAATGGAAGAGCTTAAGGCGAATCCTAACAGAACGGCAAGAGGCCTTGTTATTGAGGCAGAGCTTGATAAGGGAAGAGGTCCTGTGGCTACTATATTGGTTCAGAAGGGCACATTGCGTGTCGGTGACAATATTGCGGTTGGTTCTTCTTATGGTAAGGTTCGTGCAATGATAGACGATAAGGGAAAAAGAGTCGAAGAAGCGAGTCCTTCTACACCAGTAGAGATATTAGGGTTAAACGCCGTTCCTGATGTCGGCGAGATATTTATGGCGACTGATAGTGATAAGGAAGCAAGAACTATAGCGGATGCATTTATTTCACAGGGCAGGGAAAAGCTGATTTCTGATACTAAGGCAAAACTATCCCTTGATGGACTATTCTCTCAAATCCAGGCTGGTAATATTAAGGAGTTTAATCTTATAATTAAGGCTGATGTACAGGGTTCTGTTGAGGCTATGAAGCAAAGCCTTCTAAAGCTTAGTAATGATGAGGTTGCCGTACGTGTAGTCCACGGTGGTGTCGGTGCTATCAATGAGTCCGATGTTATTTTGGCAAGTACATCAAATGGCATTATTATAGGCTTTAATGTGAAACCTGATAATCGTGCTAAGGAGATAGCCGAGTATGAGAATGTAGACATAAAGCAATATAGCGTAATCTACAATGCAATAAATGATGTTGAAGCGGCCATGAAGGGACTTCTTGATCCTATATATGAGGAGAAAATTATTGGTCATGCTGAGGTTCGTCAGATATTCAAGGCTTCTAGCTTGGGTATAATTGCAGGCTCTTATGTTCTGGATGGTAAAATAACCAGAGGCAGCAAGGTGCGTATATATAGAGGCAAGGAGCTTGTTCATGAAGGCGCTTTAGGATCTCTTAAGAGGTTCAAGGATGATGTAAAAGAAGTAGCTGCTGGCTATGAATGTGGTCTTGTCTTTGATAAATTTCAGGATATTAAGGAAGAGGATAAGGTTGAATTCTATGTAATGGTAGAAGTGCCTAGATAATCTGACTTTCAGGCCCGATTTATAGGAGCTAGTGTGAAAAATCTAGATAAATCTAAGAATTAGAAGGATCTAAGATTTAGATAGATCTTTCATACAGCAACTTTGTGGCAGCGGCTCAAAGTTTGCGCAGACTGTTAGAAAGGTATGGTTATAGATATGAGAAAAAACAGCATTAAGAACACCAGAATAAACGGTGAGGTAAAGAAAGAGCTTAGCATTTTAATCAGCAGGGAGATTAAGGATCCGAGGATTAATCCTATGACATCAGTAATTGATGTCGAGGTGGCTCCTGATTTGAAGACGGCAAGAGTATATATTAGCGTTATGGGAGACGAGGAATCCAAGAAGGAAACCTATCAAGGATTACAAAGTGCGGCATCTTATATGAGAAGCCAATTAGCTAAGAGCTTGAATTTGAGAAATACACCTGAGCTAACATTTATCATGGACAGTTCTATTGAATATGGTGTAAACATGTCTAAATTAATTAATGATATAAATTCAAAATCTTCAGCTAATATGGCTGAAGCTGAGGAAGATGAAGCTGATGATACTGACGACGACATTTAAGACGGTGATCTGAGCATGATACTGCTAATGATAAATGATCTTATTCGAAAGGATATAAGCTATGGGTGTTTTTAATCTGGATACATTGGAGCAGGAGTTAAAGGGTGCCAAGAGAGTTGCAATTACCGGCCATATCAGACCGGACGGTGATTGTATCGGATCCTGTACTGCATTCTATCTATATCTAATGGAATGTAGAGGTGAGCTTGGCATAGAGAAGGTGGATATATATCTTGAGACATTTGGAGAGGAGTTTACAATTCTTTCAGGCACTGATATTATAAGACACACCTTTGATTATGATGATACCTATGATGTATTAATTACAATGGATTGTAGTAGCATAGATAGATTAGGACATTCCATAAGGTATTTTAACTCTGCTAAGAGAACAATCTGTATAGATCATCATATTACTAATGATAATTTTGCAGATGTAAACCATGTAGTTGCTAATGGTTCCTCTACCTGCGAGGTTATATATGATTTGCTTGATGATAATCGGGTGACTAGGGATATTGCAAGAAGTCTATATCTAGGTATTGTTCATGACACAGGTGTATTCAGGCATTCAAGCACCTCTGCTAGGACCATGGAGATAGCTGCAAACTTAATAAAAAAGGGTATAGATTTCACGAGAATAATAGATGAGACATTTACCCAGAAGACTTATGCACAGATGCAGATTATGGGGCGTTCTCTTTTGGAAAGTATATTACTTCTGGATGGTAAAGTAATTGCATCTAGTATTAGTCTAGATATCATGAATTTCTATGAGGTGACTCATTCTGATCTTGATGGTGTTGTTGATCAGCTTCGTACAACGAAAGGCACCGAGGTGGCAATATTCATATATGAGACTGAAAAGGGTGAGTATAAGATTAGCCTTAGGTCTAATGGTATTGTGAATGTAAGTAAAATCGCCCATTTCTTTGGTGGTGGCGGACATGTGCAGGCGGCAGGCTTTAATATGCAAGGAGCCACTAGTGATATCATTGCCAGTGTCATTCCTCATATTGAGGAGCAGCTTAATTATATCAATTAGGTGGACTGATAATATTGATTAGCGGAATAATAAATATATATAAGGAAAAAGGATATACCTCTCATGATGTAGTAGCGAAAATGAGAGGTATATTAAGAATAAAGAAAATTGGCCATACGGGAACTTTGGATCCAGATGCTGAGGGTGTATTGCCTATATGTATAGGTAAGGCGACCAAGGTGGTGGATCTAATTGTCGAAAAGGACAAAGTATATGAAGCCATCCTTAAGCTAGGTATAGTTACAGATACGCTGGATATGACAGGTAGTGTACTAAGAACCTGTAAGGTGGATATAGATTTACCTCGAATTAGGGAGACTTTAGAAAGCTTTATCGGGGGATACAATCAGGTTCCTCCTATGTATTCTGCCTTAAAGGTTAATGGAAAGAAATTATATGAGCTGGCAAGGCAGGGCATAGAGATCGAAAGAAAGCCTCGTTGGGTAGATATTCAGAATATTCAGATTTTAGAATATGATCCTCAGGAGTATGAGGCTAGACTTCGTGTTAACTGTGGGAAGGGTACCTATATTCGATCGCTTTTATACGATATAGGAGAGATACTCCAGTGTGGTGGTGTTATGAAGAGCCTTGTTCGGACAAAAGTAGGTGATTTTGGAATTAAAGATTCTCTACGGCTTAATGAGGTGGAGAATTATGTACACCAGGGAACGATTAAGGATTATATTATTGCTGTGGACGATATGTTCTCATCATATCCAAGGGTAATAGTGAGTAACACATATAATAAAAGGATATATAATGGAAACACCTTTAGGATAGAGCATTTAGATAATCTTCAAGATTTTATGATGGAATTAGCTCCGATATCAGATCATGTGGAGATATCTGTTAGGGTATATGATTCGGGAGGGATTTTTATTGGAATTTATAGATATGATAGGATAGATAAAATGTTTTACGTGGAGAAAATGTTCAAATGATATGTTGGAGGATTTATGGAATATATATCAGGAAATACAGAATTTACATTGAAAAATAGTGCAGTGACTTTAGGTAAGTTTGATGGTCTTCATCAAGGACACAGGATTCTTATAGATGAGGTTTTGTCTATGAAGAGGCAAGGTTATACCTCGGTTATGTTTACATTTTTATATCATCCAGATAATTTATTTTCAGATAATGAGCTTAAGCTTATATATACCGAGGAGGAGAAGGTACAAAGACTTAGAAACAGCGGGCTTGACGTATTGATATCCTATCCCTTTACCCATGATACTAAGAACATTGAGCCGGAGGATTTCATAAGAGAAATCCTAGTAAATAAGCTGGATGCAAGAGTGATTGTAGTGGGTAGTGATTTTCGCTTTGGTAAAAACCGGAGAGGTGATGTGGACATGCTTAAGGCTATGGAGACGGTATATGGCTTTAAGGTAATTGCATTTGAAAAGAAGCGCTGGATGGATAATGTAATCAGTAGCTCTACTATTCGAGATGAGTTGGTGAAGGGGAATATGGAAGTGGTAAATGCCATGCTTGGGGAGCCTTATTATATCCGTGGGAAGGTTCTTCATGGGCGTAAGATTGGCAGAACTTTGGGCATGCCTACGACTAATCTTACACCTACAGCAAACAAGCTTCTGCCTCCCTGCGGTGTATATACTTCAAAAACAATTATAGATAATAAATCATATCCTGGCATGACGAATATAGGATACAAGCCTACAGTTGGCTTTGAGAAGTATAAGGGAGTTGAGACTTATATTTATGATTTTGACGGGGATTTGTATGACCAGGAGATTGATGTAGAGCTTCTAACCTATGAAAGACCAGAGATTAAATTTGATAATATAGAGGATTTAAAGCTTAAGATGGAAGAGGATTTGGCATTTGGCAGAGAGTATTTTGGCATATAGTGTGGTGTATTAAATAAGTTTATTTCATTTACAGATTTATTGACGGATGTGTAACATTATGGTAGTATTTACATTAGTAATCACTAGGAAGGGAGTAATATTTATGGATAAGTTTTACGAGAAAAAGAATTTAGGAATGCCTGTTATAATGCTTATTGTTTTGTCTTATTTTATTGGATATTCCTTAACAAGGAGCCTATCAGGTACATTACTGATAGCAGTTTTATTTGCTGGAGCTGTATTTTCATTACAGTTTGATGAAAGAGTAAAGAATGCTGTAAAGCACTCCTACATCTTTGCGACATATTTCTATTTGATTGGTTTTGTATTTGATATTCTTAAATCCTTTACAGCTATGTTTTATAGTGGTAGAATACCAACCTTGAGCTCGTTGACAGATGTTTTTTATGGATATGGTATTGTCTCAAGAGCATTGACATTTATACATACATATGGACTAATTGTAGTAGATATAGCTGTTGTGGTGATATTTGGATTGTTTATCTTAATGTCTTTATTAAATAAAGATATCAATCTAATGTTTGTAAAGAAGACTATGGGTGATGCGCCATCAAAGGCAAAGAGACAGCCTGCACCTTCACCACAGGCACCACCAGTTAATCAGCAGCCTGCACCTACACCACAGGCACAGCCAGTTAATCAGCAGTCCGCACCTACACCACAGGCACAGCCAGTTAATCAGCAGCCCGTACCTGCACCACAGGCACAGCCAGTACAAAAGGTCAGTGGAACATGTCCTAGCTGTGGCAAAGTGAATAATGCTAATGCAAAGTTTTGTGCAGCCTGTGGATCCAAGCTATAGTAGCATAAAACAACATGATAATTTTGATTCTAAATTATATAGGTTTATTTTGACAAAATTATAATTCTTTTGTTGTTGAAAAGAATAAAGTATTGTGTTAATATAACTGTTGTACATCGAGTAGCCAATACTCAGAATTAGGATACTCCGACCTTTTCTTGGTATTTGGCGGTTTAATATTAAAGGAGGAATTATAATGATTAGTAAAGAGAAAAAAGCAGAAATTATTAAGCAATATGGTAGAACACCTGAAGATACTGGTTCACCAGAGGTCCAGATTGCATTGTTGACAGAGAGAATCACTGGTTTAACAGAGCATCTTAAGAGCAATAAGAAGGATCATCATTCAAGAAGGGGACTACTAAAAATGGTTGGTCAACGAAGAGGACTTTTGGAATTCTTTAAGAAGACCGATATTGAAGGTTATCGTGCACTGATTGAACGTTTAGGTCTAAGAAAATAATTATATAAAAAGTAGAAGGCTGTTCCCTTGTATTATACTGGAACAGCCTTTTTTGTGTGCCAGGTATGGCACTTGCCATGTCACGTACCGGGTACCGATGTTGTGTACCGATGTTGTGTACCGGGTACCGTACCGTGTACTGTACCGTGTACTGTACCGGGTACCGTACCCGGTACAGAATTGATGTAATTATGAGTGTAAATTTTGGATAGGAAAATATTTGTAGCATTTTGGGCATAATAATGGTATAATATTATAGTTGGAGCCATGAGAGGACAACCCGAGACTTCTGAAAAGGCTATTGATTCATGTAAATCGGTGGGTTTTTCAGTTGTTTCGGTGCCTCCAGCTCTTTCAAATCATATATATAAAGGAGAACTAAATTATGTACAAAAGTTATTCTATGGAATTAGCTGGCAGAACCCTTAAAGTGGATGTAGGTAGAGTGGCAGCACAGGCTAGTGGATCTGTAATGATGCATTATGGTGATACGGTAGTATTATCTACTGCTACAGCATCCGATAAGCCTAGAGATGGAATTGATTTCTTTCCCTTAAGTGTTGAGTATGAAGAAAAACTTTATTCAGTTGGTAAAATCCCGGGTGGTTTTATTAAGAGAGAGGGTAGACCATCAGAGAATTCGATCCTTACATCCCGTGTTATTGACCGTCCTATGAGACCTTTATTTCCAGAGGATTATAGGAATGATGTAAGCTTGAATAATCTGGTGCTCTGTGTTGATCAGGATTGTCCTCCTGAGGTTGCAGCTATGCTTGGTTCATCTATTTCAACCTGTATATCTGATATACCTTTTAATGGACCGATTGCTTCTACTATAGTAGGTTTGATTGATGGAGAATTTGTGATTAATCCTAATTCTGACCAGAGGGAAAAGTCTGAAATGTCTCTAACCGTAGCTTCTTCTAGGGACAAGATTGTTATGATTGAAGCATCAGCCAATGAAATCCCCGAGGATAAAATGCTTGAGGCTATTTATACAGCCCATGATGTAAATGGAACTATTATTGAATTCATTGATAAGATTGTAGCTGAATGTGGAAAGCCTAAGCACGATTATACTAGGAATGAGCTTCCTGAGGGATTATTCGATGATATGGTGGCCTTTATAACTCCTGAGGGCATGGAAAATGCTGTATTTACAGATGAAAAGCAGGTTAGAGAGGCTAACATCAGAGAGATTAAAGAAAAGTTGACTGCCCGCTATGAAGATGAGCATCCTGAGTGGCTTGTTTCTCTTGATGAGGCAATATATCGATTCCAGAAGATGAGTGTTCGTAAGATGATCTTAAAGGATGGAAAACGCCCTGATGGCAGAAGGCTTGATGAAATCCGTAAGCTCACAGGTGAGGTCGATATTTTACCTAGAACTCATGGTTCAGGTATGTTTACCCGTGGACAGACTCAGGTTTTAACCATAACCACCTTGGGTGCATTGGCTGAAACCCAAAGACTTGACGGAATTGATGAAAATGAGACAGGAAAGCGATATATGCATCATTACAATTTCCCATCATATTCAGTTGGTGAGACAAGGCCTTCAAGAGGTCCTGGAAGACGTGAAATTGGCCACGGAGCATTGGCGGAAAGGGCATTGGTGCCTGTACTTCCTTCTGAGGAAGAATTTCCATATGCTATTCGTACTGTTTCCGAGATATTAGAGTCTAATGGCTCAACTTCGCAGGGAAGTATCTGTGCATCTACCTTGTCCTTGATGGCTGCTGGTGTTCCTATTAAAGGAATGGTTGCAGGTATTTCGGTTGGACTGGTTACTGGTGATTCGGATGATGATTATACTATTCTTACGGATATTCAGGGGCTTGAGGATTTCTTCGGAGACATGGACTTTAAGGTTGCAGGTACCCATAAGGGTATTACAGCTATACAGATGGATATCAAGATAAATGGCTTAACAAGAGAAATTGTAGAGAAGTCTATATATAGGACGAAGGAAGCAAGAACCTTTATCATTAATGATGCTATGGCACCGGTTATTTCAGAGCCTAGGCCTGAGGTTGGACCTTATGCACCGAAGATCGTTCAGATTAAGATTGATCCAGCTAAGATTGGTGAGGTTGTTGGTCAGAGAGGCAAGACTATCAACGCTATAATTGACAGAACCGGAGTTAAGATAGATATTGATGATGAGGGTGCTGTGTCTATATGTGGTGTTGATAAGGAAAGTATTAATGAAGCCTTAGAAATAGTACAGATGATTGTTACTGAATTTGAAGAGGGTAAGATATATGAGGGCAAGGTTATTAGTATAAAGGAATTTGGTGCCTTTATAGAATTTGCCCCTGGTAAAGAAGGCTTGGTTCATATTTCTAAAATTTCCAAGCAAAGAGTAGAGCGTGTAGAAGATGTACTGAACTTAGGAGATAAGGTTAAGGTTGCTTGCCTAGGACAGGATAAGATGGGTCGAGTGTCCTTTAGTATGAGAGACGTTAAACAGGACTAATTAATTAATTCGGTACCCGAAATCGGTACCCGGTAC
>CAZODB010000033.1:12807-15195 GCA_964578425.1 uncultured Herbinix sp. | reverse complement strand
TAATTTGTGATGGACAAGGAAAAGATTGTTATTGTATAATTAATAGGGTGTGTGATGATATAGTCATTGCATCTGTTAATTCTATTCAAGATACCAGCACTGAGCTGCCGGTAAAAATCACTCTGCTTCAAGGGCTTCCAAAGAACGATAAGATGGAGCTTATTATACAGAAGTCTATTGAGCTTGGCGTTTATGAGATTATCCCAGTCAAGATGGCTAGAACCATTGTTAAGTATTCTGATGACAAGAAGGAGACTAAGAAGCTACTACGCTGGCAGGCAATAGCAGAAAGCGCTGCAAAGCAGTCTGGAAGAGGGATTATACCTAGGGTCCATCCGCTTATGTCCTTTAAAGAGGCAATTGCTTATGCGAAAAAGATGGAATGGTCTGTGCTACCTTATGAAAATGCCAAGGGTATGAAGAGTACCAAGGAGTCTTTAGAAAGATTAAAGGATTGTGAGACTGCAGGAATCTTCATAGGTCCCGAAGGTGGCTTTGAGGATTCTGAGGTGGAGCTTGCTAAGGATCATAATATACCTACAGTTTCTCTCGGTCGAAGAATACTGCGAACTGAGACAGCTGGACTTGCTCTTTTATCAATGATTATTCTTTATATGGAAGAATAGTATATCATGATTATAGAGGTTTCAGATAAGAGTTAAAATAGTAATGTTATGAGACATTTAAATAAAGATAATGGTAATTTGGGGAGGTAGTTATGCTATGGAGATACAGTTATGGAGGGAAATACTTGATCCATATGCCTTGGCAGTTGATGAACTGGTTGTAAAATTCGGCCATATTATTGAAGAATATCGCAATGTAAGTGCTTATTCACCTATTGAACAGGTAACAGGTAGAGTAAAGACTATTTCAAGTATTCTAGAAAAATCCCAAAAGAAGAATATATCCTTAGATGATATAGAAGAAGAGATTGATGACATTGCAGGAATTCGTATTATTTGTCAGTTTGTTGAGGATATTTATAAGGTAGTGGATATTATTAAGAATCGCTCAGATATGATTATTAAGAGTGAGCAGGACTACATTGAAAATAGGAAAAAGAGTGGCTACCGTTCCTATCATATGACAGTATATTATGATGTAGAGACGCTGAAGGGAACCAGAAGGCTTCAGGTAGAGATACAGATTAGGACGCTTGCTATGAACTTCTGGGCGACAATTGAACATTCTATACAGTATAAGTATAAGCAGAATATGCCTGAGCATATCAAAGAACGTCTTACATCTGCAGCAGAAGCTATTCTCATACTTGATAGGGAGATGAGTGTAGTAAGAGATGAGATAATGGATGCTCAAAATTCGTTTACAATTAAAGCAAATATAGTATCAGATATTCTTACTAACATACAGAATCTTTATAAGGTAGCAAATAAACAGGATGTTATAAGGATTCAAGATGAGTTTTTTAGGATCTATCAGGTAGGTGATAGAGAGGAGCTTGAGAAATTCAACAAGGATCTTGATCTGATATCACAACGATACAGAGCACAAAGCTTGAGATGATGGATGGTGACGCATGAATTTACCAAAGCGATTTGAGGACAGGATGAAGAGATTATTAGGTGATGAGTATAATGAGTATTTACAATCCTACCATAAGCCACATTTTGGTGGAATGAGGGTAAATACCCTAAAGATATCTCCTGAGGAATTTGAGCATCTATGTCCTTTTTCTATAAAGAAAATACCTTGGATTTATAATGGTTATTATTATGATACAGATACGCAACCGGCAAGAAATCCTTACTATTACGCTGGGCTATATTATATTCAGGAGCCCAGTGCCATGACACCTGCCAGCCTTCTTCCGATATCACCTGGAGATATGGTTTTGGATATATGTGCTGCTCCGGGGGGAAAAAGCACTGAGTTGGGCGCTAGGCTTAAGGGTGAGGGTATGCTGGTATCAAATGACATTAGTAATTCGAGATCGATGGCACTTCTTAAGAACATAGAGTTATTCGGTATAGAGAACACCCTAGTACTATCGGAAGCTCCCAATAAGCTGGCAGAGTATTTTCCGCAAGCATTTGATAAGATACTCGTGGATGCCCCATGCTCTGGTGAGGGTATGTTTAGAAAAAGTCCTTCCATTATAAAAAACTGGGAGGAATACGGCGTAGACTATTATAACAATATACAAAAGGAAATCATCATATATGCTGCAAAGATGCTAAAGCCTGGTGGATTAATGTTGTACTCCACCTGCACATTCTCTCCTGAGGAAAATGAGGGAACCATAGCCTATCTACTAGATGAATGTCCTGACATGCATGTTATAAATCCTCTACCGAGTGCAGCTGAAGGAAAGAGACTTGGATTATCATTTGAGGGCTTTGATTGTGGTAAGCCTGAGTGGATTAA
>CAZODB010000033.1:0-12707 GCA_964578425.1 uncultured Herbinix sp. | reverse complement strand
CAGGGACTATTACTAGGAGAGATGAAGAAAAAAAGATTCCAGCCCTCCCAAGCCCTTGCCAGTTCCTTAAGGGCGACAGACTATGAGAGGGTTATTAATTTATCCTCTAAGACTACAGAAGCTATTAGCTATCTAAAGGGTGAGACATTATCGATTGATACTGATAACCCCAATGGCTGGCAGCTAATAGCTGTAGATGGATATCCTCTTGGATGGGGAAAGCTTACTAACAATACATTGAAAAACATGTATACGCCTGGATGGAGATGGATGTGATGGGAAATCAGTTAAGACTTGATAGATTTCTGTCCGATATGAATATCGGAAGTAGAAGTGAGATTAAAGCATGGATACGTAAAGGAAGAGTAAGTGTCAATTCGAAACCTTGCCTAAAGCCTGAGCTGAAGGTTATAGCTGGCAAGGATAAGATTACCTTCGATGAGCAGGAAATCGTATATGAGAAATTCCAATATTTTATGCTAAACAAGCCTACTGGTGTAGTGTCTGCCACTGAGGACAAACGGGACAAGACAGTATTAGAACTAATTCAGACGGTAAAACGGAAGGATTTGTTTCCAGTAGGAAGACTTGATAAGGATACCGAAGGCTTACTACTAATAACTAATGATGGTGACCTAGCTCATAGACTTTTGTCTCCTAAGAAGAAGGTGGATAAGGTCTATTATGCTAGAATTGATGGCAGAGTAATCGACGATGATGTAGCCCTATTCTTATCTGGAATATCCATAGGTGAAGATAAGCCCTGTCTTCCTGCTAAGCTTGAGATTCTACAATCAGGTGATATATCAGAAATCAATCTTACTTTATATGAGGGCAAATACCATCAGGTAAAAAGAATGTTTGAGGCTGTCGGAAAGATGGTCATATATCTTAAAAGGATATCCATGGGAGGACTTGAACTTGATTCCTCACTTATGCCTGGTGAGTATCGTAGACTGACTATAGATGAAGTAAACCATCTCGAAAACATATCATTAAACAAATAGCAAATACTAGACAGGAATATTAAACTATAAAACTATAAAACAACATTACATTTATGAAAAAGGAGTAGCTTATGAACATGCTTAAGGATATTGATGCAGTAATATTTGATCTTGATGGCACGCTTGTGGATTCCATGTGGATGTGGAAAACTATCGATATAGAGTATCTTAATAAATATGGGTTAGAATTCCCTAAGGATTTACAAAGCTCTATAGAGGGAATGAGCTTTACTGAAACGGCAATCTTTTTTAAAGAAAAATTCAATCTTAAGGAGAGTATTGATCAGATAAAGAGTGATTGGAATAAGATGGCTTGGGACAAATATCTTTATGAAGTGCCTCTCAAGGAAGGTGTCTTGGAATTTCTGGAATATTTGAAAGCGAATAATATACCAGCGGGAATAGCTACAAGTAATTCAAGGGAGCTGGTGGATCTTATAATTGAGAAGCATAATATAGGTAAATATTTTGCATCCATAAGAACCTCATGTGAGGTGAATAAGGGAAAGCCTTCTCCTGATATATATCTTTTGGTTGCCATGGACTTAATGGTAGAGCCTAGGAAATGCCTTGTGTTTGAAGATGTTATTCATGGGATAATGGCAGGAAAGAATGCAAATATGAAAGTATGCTCTGTATATGATGAGTTTTCTGAAAATGTTGAGCAACAAAAGATCAGACTATCAGATTATTATATTCGTTCCATGAAAGAGATTCTACTTTAGTAGTATGGTTTTGAATGGGCATAATTGGATAATGCTATTACAATGCAATAATTTAGTGACGTCCAAGTTCGCAAATATTGTAGTAGAATGGAGGCCTAGTGTGAAAGAGATATATGTCAATGAAAATCAGGCAGGACAAAGGCTTGACAAGCTTTTGCTTAAAATACTTAATAAGGCTCCTAAAAGCTTTATATATAAAATGCTTCGTAAGAAGAATATTGTACTAAACGGTAAGAAGGCTGAAGGCTCAGAGATAGTTATTTCTGATGATGAGATAAGACTTTATCTGTCTGATGAAACCATTGATAAGTTCTCAGCCCCAACAAAAGCAGCTGTTCTTAATTATGACCTAGATATAATATATGAGGATAATAACATTTTATTAATAAACAAACCCATAGGAGAGCTATCTCAAAGGTCATCTAAGAGTGACAACTCAATGGTCGAATATGTGATCTCATACATGCTATCCACGAAACAGATTACAATTGAACAGCTTCTGGGATTTAAGCCGGCTATATGTAACCGCCTTGATAGAAATACGAGCGGTATCTTAATAGCGGGAAAAACCCTTATAGGATTGCAGGAGATGGCAAGGATTTTAAGGGAAAGAAAGCTTGATAAATACTACTTATCTATCGTGAAGGGTAAGCTATCTGATACAAAAGAAATAAAAGGGTTTTTACAAAAGAATAATGAATATAATAAGGTGACCATAACAGCTAATCAGATTGAGAATTCTGATTATATTGAGACTGCCTATGAGCCTTTAGAGTATAATGAAGAATTTACATTATTGCAGGTAAAGCTAATCACGGGAAAATCTCATCAGATTCGTGCTCATCTTTCAAGTATTGGCCATCCTATAGTGGGAGATCCTAAATATGGGGACAAGAGGATAAATTCATATTTTAAGGGTAAATATGGACTTAATTCTCAGCTTCTTCATTCATATCGATGTGTATTTCCTCAGTTATTAGGAAGCTTAAGTCATTTATCAGGAAGGGAATATCAAGCACAGGAGCCTGAAATATTTAATATAATTAAAAGTGATTTATTTGGATAGACAATAATACAAAAGATACAAATACAAGGGAGGCAATATAATGGCATCATGGAAATCCAGGGGCCTTCGTGGTTCCATGCTGGAGGAAATGATAAATATTACTAATAGCAAATACAGAGAAAGGCAACTAGCCTTAATTCAAAAGGTTCCTACCCCCATTACTCCTATCAATATTGATAAGCAAAGCAAGCAAATTAAACTTGCTTATTTTGAAAAGAAAAGTACAGTTGATTATATCGGTGTAGTTCAAGGGATTCCAGTCTGCTTTGATGCCAAGGAATGCTCTGGTGATTCCTTCAGTCTGAATAATGTTCATGAGCATCAAATCCAATTTATGAGAGAGTTTGAAGAACAGGAGGGCGTGGCCTTTCTGCTTATTTATTTTAAAAAACATGATTTATATTACTATCTTACCTATGATATACTGCTAGGCTTTTGGAAGAGAGCATTAGATGGCGGTAGAAAGAGCTTTCGCTTTGATGAATTGGACTTGTCATATCAGATACAGATTCAAAGTGGAGTATGCATTCATTATCTGGAACAGGTTCAAAGAGATCTGGCAGACAGGGACGATACATAATAAAAATGAATAATAGGGGCAGATACATAATAAAAAATATAGTTGACAATGATTCCCCAATAAACTATAATGTGTTAAACGTTAGCATGGTAGCGAATTATCACATTACCACACTAAAGTGAAGTTGATATGATTAACAAATATGTAATTCTTGATTAGAATGGAGGAAAATATGAAGGATAAGCTACTACATACGCCAGAAGGGGTAAGAGATATATATAATACAGAGTGTGCGATTAAGCTTTTACTGCAAAAAAACCTTCATCAGGTATTTGAGCTTTATGGATTTAGGGATATTCAGACACCAAGCTTTGAATTCTTTGATATCTTTAATCAAGAGCGAGGGACGGTAGCATCTAAGGATATGTATAAGCTCTTTGACAAGGAAGGTAATACAATGGTCCTGCGCCCTGATATTACACCCTCCATAGCTAGATGCGTTGCAAAGTATTATAAGGATGAGGAGCTTCCTATAAGGCTTTGCTATATGGGAAACACATATATAAATAGCACAACATATCAAGGAAAGCTAAAGGAAGTCACTCAGCTAGGTGCCGAGCTTGTCAATGATGACAGTGTCGATGCAGATGCTGAGATGCTTGCCATTACCATAGAATGCTTGCTCAAATCAGGCCTTAAGGAATTCCAATTAGAGCTTGGAAATGCCGACTTTTTAAAAGCACTTATTAAAGAAGCTGGATTCGAGGATGAGGATGATGTTGCTAAGCTTAAGGATTTGATTGAAAACAAGAATATGTTCGGAATGGAAGAGATTATTATGAACAAGAACATGTCTAAGGAGCTTGAGGAAATATTCTTGAAATTGCCAGAGCTATTCGGTACCTCTGAAATCCTTGAATATGCTAAAAGTGTTTCTAAGAGTCCAAGAGCTATTCAGGCAATTAATAGGCTTGAAAATCTATACGATATTATGACTGAATATGGTTTTGAAAAATATATATCCTTTGATCTTGGAATGCTAAGCAAATATAATTATTATACTGGTATTATATTCAGAGCTTATACCTATAAGACGGGAGAAGCGATTGTAACAGGTGGCCGCTATGATAATTTGGTTAACCAATTTGGTAAGGATTGTCCTGCCATTGGTCTAGCTATAGTGATTGATAACCTTATGTTAGCCTTATCAAGGCAGAAGCTACTTCCGACAATTGATTCATCTGACACCTTAATTATCTATACTCCTAAGTATAGAAAGGTAGCAATAGGATTGGCAGGGTATTTCCGTAAGGAAGGTAATAATGTGATTCTACAGCTGTCGAAGGATGGTTATAATATAGAAGAATATAGAGCCAATCTTAAGAATATGAACATAGGTGGCTTGTTATATATTGACAATGATAAGGAAATTATCCTTTTAGATGCTGATGGTGGTAATAAGCAGAAATTATCCATTAATGATATTATCCATCAAGAGCACGAGGATTTATAGTAGATAATAATAAGCTATAATAACATATTTATATTCGGCTGACGGTCTATCATAGACATATAGTCAGTATGAAGGGGTGAATAAGATGAGATATATTACAATTGCATTAGCAAAGGGAAGACTAGCCATCAATACCTTGAATCTTCTAGAAAATATAGGTATTAAATGTGATGAAATAAGAGACAAATCCTCAAGAAAGCTTATATTTGTAAACCATGATCTAAAGCTAAAATTCTTCCTGGCAAAGGCTAATGATGTACCTACATATGTGGAATATGGGGCTGCAGATATAGGAGTCGCCGGTAAGGATACCTTACTTGAGGAAGGAAGAAAAATGTACGAGGTTCTTGATTTGGGTCTTGGCAAGTGCAAAATGTGTGTTGCAGGTCCAAGCTCAGCTAAGGAGCTTCTTAATCATGGTGAGCTTATCCGTGTAGCAACTAAATATCCTAACATAGCTAAAAATTATTTTTATAATAAAAAACATCAGACGGTAGAAATTATTAAGCTAAACGGCTCTATAGAACTGGCGCCAATCGTAGGGTTGTCGGAGGTCATAGTGGATATAGTTGAAACTGGATCAACTCTCAGAGAAAATGGTTTGGTTATTCTTGAAAATATCTGTGATATATCTTCTCGAATGGTGGTTAATGAGGTTAGTATGAAGATGGAGCATGAGCGTATTTCAAAGATTATAAAGGATTTAAAAGAATATTTATCAAATGTTTCTGTATAAAAGTATGAAAATGGGAGGATATCATAATGAGAATAGTTGAATTAAATGAAATAACAAAAAAGAATATAATGGGTAATCTTCTTAAAAGAAATCCTAATCAATATGAAACATATGCCGATACAGTAGCAGAGATTATTAAGGATGTGAAAGAAAATGGTGACAAGGCCGTATTCGCTTATACTAAGAAATTCGATCTTGTAGATATAAATTCTGACAATATCAAGGTCACAGAGGAGGAAATTGAAAGAGCTTATCAGACTGTAGACCAAGAAGTTATAGATGTCATAAGGAAGGCAAAGAAAAGCATTGAAGATTTCCACTTAAAACAAAAGCAAAACAGTTGGTTTGATGCTAGTAAGGAAGGAATAATACTTGGTCAGAAGATTACACCTATAGAAAAGGTAGGAGTCTATGTACCAGGTGGTAAAGCAGCTTACCCATCTACAGTTTTGATGGATGTTATACCCGCTAAGGTTGCTGGAGTCAGTAGAATTGTTATGGTGACACCTTCCGATAGTAACGGAAATGTATATTCAGGTACATTGGTTGCTGCTAATGAAGTGGGAGTTACGGAAATATATAAGGTCGGTGGTGCACAAGCAGTAGCTGCTTTGGCTTATGGAACAGAAAGTATACCTAAGGTAGATAAGATTGTGGGACCTGGAAATATATATGTTGCTCTTGCTAAAAAGGCTGTCTATGGACATGTAAGCATAGATTCCATAGCTGGACCTAGTGAAATACTGGTATTAGCTGATGATAGTGCGAATCCAAGATTTGTTGCTGCTGATCTATTATCACAGGCTGAGCATGATGAAATGGCATCCTCTATACTAGTGACCACCAGTATGGAATTAGCTCAAAGGGTATCAAAGGAAGTAGATATATTTCTTGAGAAACTTTCAAGAAAAGATATTATAAAAAAATCTCTTGATAATTATGGCTATATATTAGTGGCTAAGGATATGGATGACGCAATAGAGGTTACGAATGATATTGCAACCGAGCACTTAGAGATAATGACTAGGGATCCCTTTATGGTAATGACTAGGATAAAAAATGCTGGAGCTATATTTATTGGAGAATATTCAAGCGAGCCCTTAGGAGATTATCTCGCCGGACCTAACCATACCCTGCCTACAAATGGTACTGCTAAGTTCTTTTCTCCCCTAAGTGTTGATGATTTTATTAAAAAATCCAGTATCATATCATACACTAAGGAGGCATTAGAAGAAATCCACAAGGAAATAGAAACATTTGCAAAATACGAGGGATTTACCGCCCATGCCAACTCAGTAGCAGTAAGGTTTGAATAAAGAGGTTTGACAGATAATTAACATATCGTGTATTATGTACACGGTAGGTTAATTATGTAACGAAAGGCATATTGGTTCTGCAAACTTAACCTTTGTACTATGAATGCATAAAAGATGTAGACTAATGAGCTGTTAGAAAAAGAAAGGATGAACCTTTATGGAGAAAAGAATATCCACCATTAATCGAAAAACGAGGGAAACAGATATTCACATGGAGTTTAATCTGGATGGGAATGGAGAATCCCAGATAGAAACTGGTATAGGGTTCTTTAATCATATGCTGGACAGCTTTGTACGACATGGTTTTTTTGATATGAAGCTTACTACAAAGGGTGATTTATATGTAGATTCCCATCATACTGTTGAGGATACAGGAATTGTTCTTGGACAAGCCATTAAGAATTCTCTTGGAGATAAAAAGGGTATTCGTCGCTATGGATCAAGTATGCTTCCTATGGATGAGAGTCTTGTATGCTGTGCAATAGATTTATCTGGCCGACCATTTCTTTCATATGACCTAAAATTTGATAGTGATAAGGTGGGATATATAGATACGGAGCTAATCAAGGAGTTCTTCTATGCACTATCATATAATGCAGGCATGAATCTACATATTAGGATGCTTAGTGGAGAGAATAATCATCATATAGCAGAAGCTACTTTTAAAGCCTTTGCTAAAGCACTAGATATGGCTAGCGGATATGATAATAGAATAGACGATGTTCTGTCAACAAAGGGTACAATATAAAGCTTATGCTAACACTATTGATAAAATAACAGAAGGAGATCTTGATAATATGAAACTTTTTCCTGCAATTGATATTAAAAATGGCCAATGTGTCAGGTTAAGACAAGGGAGCTTCCGTGATGTATTGGTATATTCAAATATACCACTAAATGTAGCAAAAGAGTGGGAAGCAAGTGGTGCCTCCTTCATCCATGTAGTTGATCTTGATGGAGCGCTGGTAGGTTATTCCGTAAATGAGGAAGCCATAAAGGAAATTGTCAATAATATTAATATACCTATACAACTTGGCGGTGGGATTCGTTCTATAAAGGATATTGAAAACAAACTAAGCTTGGGGATTAATAGAGTTATAATCGGAACGAAGGCTGCTAGTGACCCGGGCTTTATGAAGGAAGCTATATCGATATTTGGCCCCGAACGTATAGTAGCAGGAATAGATGCAAAGGACGGAATTGTTGCAGTAGAGGGCTGGGAAAGACTCAGCGACTATAATGCTGTTACCTTAGCCCTTGAAATGAAAAATATTGGTGTGGAAACAATAGTTTATACTGATATTGCCAAGGATGGAATGCTACAAGGACCAAACATTCACTATACCGCTGAGATGGTGGAGAAAACAGGATTAAATATCATTGCTTCAGGAGGCGTTTCCTCTCTTAAGGATTTGGAATTATTAAAAGAAATAAATGTATATGGAGCAATTATAGGTAAAGCACTCTATGAGAAAAAAATTGATTTTAAACAGGCTGTTGCTATGTTTGAATAGTGTATTTATTGGGAGGTCATCATGTATGCAAAATAAAAAGATTATACCCTTATTAAATACTGAGGGCGAAATAGGAGCAAATATTATCAGAAGTGCAAGTGATTATTCTGATAGAGGAGCTGATGAGCTACTTATATATAACTTCTCTAAGGATGAAGATTCTTGGGAGGAGTTTTTAAAATTATGCAAACAGATTGCAAGGAAGATAGATATACCTTTTATAATTGGTTCTTATGTGAAGAGCTTTGAGGATGCCAAAAGAGCCTTTTATACCGGTGCATCAGGACTTTTATTAGCCTATAATACACTTTTAGATAAGCCAGATCTTATTAAGGATATTTCAAGTAGATTTGGTGAAAGCAAGATCTACCTAGAGATTGACCAATCGGATTTTATTATTAATAGTTCCATATATGAGCAGTGTAAAGATCTAGGCATCGGTACTTTGATTATTAATTACATAGATGGATCAGATGCATTTATTGATAAAGCATCAAAATCACAGCTACCAATTATAGTTCGCGATAGCCTTAAAGATAATGACATCAAACAATTACTGAGGGTTCATAATGTTAAGGGAATAACCACAGACTTCTTTATCAATAAAGATATTATGAAGGCAAAGCAGGCCCTAAAACAGGATAATATTCATGTAAATATATTTGAAAGTAAGCTTCCCTTTTCGGAGTTTAAATTAGATAAAGACGGCTTAATCCCTGTGATTGCTCAGGATTATAGGACCAGTGAGGTATTAATGCTTGCCTATATGAATGAGGAGGCTTATAATAGGACTATTACAGATGGCAGAATGATTTATTTCTCAAGAAGCAGGAATGAGCTGTGGCTTAAGGGAGAAACCTCTGGTAGTTACCAATATGTTAAGGAGATACTTCTAGATTGTGATAGCGATACTCTTCTTGCTAAGGTGATTCCTACTGGTCCTGCCTGTCATACTGGCAATAAAAACTGCTTTTATACTAGCTTGATTAATAAAGATTTTAAGAAGACCAACAGCTATCATATACTGGAAGATGTATATGAAGTTATTATGGATCGCAAGAAAAATCCAAAGGAAGGATCATATACCAATTATCTCTTTGATAAGGGCATTGATAAAATTCTAAAAAAATGTGGTGAAGAAGCAGCTGAGATTATTATTGCAGCTAAGAACCCAGAGATGGGAGAGCTTCGTTATGAAATAGCGGACTTCTTATACCATCTTATGGTGCTTATGGTAGAAAGTGGACTTGATTGGGAGGACATAACTACAGAGTTGGTTGATAGGAAGTAAATATATGCATATACAGGAGGCAAGGAAAGTGCAGACTTATGGTGTAAACGAACTAAGGAAAATGTTTTTAGATTTTTTTGAGAGCAAGGAACATCTTGTATTAAAAAGCTTTCCCCTAGTACCACTAAATGATAATAGCTTACTTTTAGTTAATGCGGGAATGGCTCCCCTAAAGCCATACTTTACAGGACAGGAGGAACCACCCAGTAAAAGAGTCGTAACCTGTCAGAAATGTATAAGAACTAATGATATTGAAAATGTCGGAAAGACTTCACGTCATGCGACATTTTTTGAGATGCTGGGCAATTTCTCCTTTGGAGATTATTTCAAAAGAGAATCCTTGGCTTGGTCATGGGAATTTCTAACTGAAGTAATAGGTCTTGATAAAACCCGCCTATATCCGTCCATATACTTAGAGGATGATGAGGCCTTTGATATCTGGCATAAGGAGATGGGTATTGCAAAAGAACGTATATATCGCATGGGAAAAGAAGATAACTTCTGGGAAATAGGTTCAGGACCATGTGGTCCATGCTCAGAAATATATTATGATCGTGGTGAAAAGTACGGTTGCGGTGAGGCTAGCTGCGAAGTTGGCTGTGAATGTGATCGTTTTATTGAGATATGGAATAATGTATTTACTCAGTTTTATGGAGATGGTAATGGTAACTATAAGGAATTAGAAAAAAAGAATATAGATACAGGTATGGGCTTGGAAAGACTGGCTGTGGCTGTACAGGATGTGGAAACAATATTTGATATTGATACATTTAAGGTAATAAGAGCTAAGGTATGCGAATTGGCTGAAGTAGAGTATATGAAAAACCCAAAGAATGACGAGTCGATTCGTATTATTACTGATCATATCCGTGCCGTAACATTTATGGCCTCAGATGGTATTATACCCTCCAATGAAGGCAGGGGCTATATATTTAGAAGATTACTTAGACGTGCTGCAAGGCATGGACGCCTTCTAGGAATACAGGACCTTTTCTTGGCAGAACTGTCTGGTATAGTAATTAATGAATCTAAGAGCGGTTATCCTGAGCTTGAGGAGAAGAAGGATTATATACTAAAGCTTCTTGCAAATGAGGAAGAAAAATTCAATAAAACTATTGATCAAGGTCTAAGTATTCTTCATGAGATGCAGATTGAATTAGAGAATAATAATAAGAAGACCCTTTCAGGTGAAGAGGCATTCAAGCTTTATGATACCTACGGATTTCCATATGACCTAACCAAGGAAATATTAGAGGAGAAGGGCTATCAGGTTGATGAAAAGGGCTTTTTGGATGCCATGGAGGTCCAGAGACAGACAGCAAGAAGTGCCAGAACTTCAACAAATTATATGGGCTCTGAGGAGACTATATACCAACAGCTTGATCATAGTCTAACCACCAAATTCATTGGATATGAAAGTTTAAATCATAGCTCTGATATCACTGCACTGACTACAGAGTCTGATATAGTAAACGAGCTTCTTGTGGGACAAAGGGGAACGGTCATAGTAGAAGAAACACCCTTTTATGCTACCGGTGGTGGTCAATCAACCGATATAGGTATTATTATTAATGATAGTGCTGAATTTGTCGTAGAGGACACTATTCATCTTCAGGGTGGTAAAGTAGGTCATGTCGGAATAGTTCGCGATGGAAGTCTTAAGGTAAATGATAGGGTTGAGCTTAAGGTTAATCCTGATCGTAGAGCAGCAACAGCTAAGAATCACTCTGCAACCCATTTACTTCAGAGGGCTCTTCGAATGGTATTAGGAAATCATGTGGAGCAGGCAGGTTCCTTTGTTTCTAATGACAGGCTTAGATTTGACTTTACCCATTTTTCAGCTATGACTGATGAAGAAATCAGCAGAACACAGGATATAGTTAATGAGCATATTTCTATGAATATTCCTGTAAACACAGAGTTTATGACTATAGAGGAAGCTAAAAAGCAAGGCGCTATGGCACTTTTTGGTGAAAAATACACTGACCAGGTTCGTGTAGTATCGATGGGAGATTTCAGTAAGGAGCTTTGCGGAGGAACTCATGTGCCTAATACTGGGTCGATTACAGTATTCAAAATTCTTTCTGATACCGGTATTGCTGCTGGAGTAAGAAGAATTGAGGCACTAACAGGACAAAGTGTATTTGACTACTATAAGGATATGGAGAATCAGCTTAATGATGTTGTAAAAACAGCAAAATCTGAGCCCTCACAGCTTGTAAGTAGAATAGAGAGTTTATTTGAAGAAATCAAAACACTTAAATCAGAAAATGAGAAGCTTAAATCCAAGCTTGCAAGTGATTCCTTAGGTGATGTTATGGACCAGGTGCAAGAGATAAAGGGTGTAAAGCTCTTAGCTGCTAATGTGACTGAGCTTGATATGAATGGGCTTAGAAATCTGGGAGATAAATTAAAGGATAAGCTTGGTGAGGGAGTAGTTGTATTAGCTTCATCCACTGCAGCTGATAAGGTTAGCTTAATTGTAATGGTAAGTGAAGAAGCAATTAGTAAGGGTGCTCATGCAGGAAACCTTATTAAGGAGCTTGCTGTATTGGTTGGCGGAGGCGGAGGCGGAAGACCTAACATGGCGCAAGCTGGTGGAAAAAATGCAGCAGGAATTGAGAAGGCAATCGCTAAGGCTTCTGAAGTGTTGGAAAACCAGTTGAAGTAAAAACTGTACCCGGTACCATCTACAAAAACTGTACCCGGTACCATTTACAGGTATCATATACAAAAGTCCTTATCCGAGGCCTTATCCGATAGCACATATTAATTAAGAAAAAAAGTTGACGAATTAGTTTTTTATGTTATAATCTATTATAGTGCTATACAAAATAATACCCAAACAGTTGTCATGCACAATTCACAACTGGAGGGAGGTTAGGTGTGAGACTATGTCAAATGTTGTAGTTAAAGAGAACGAAACATTAGATAGTGCTCTCCGCAGATTCAAAAGAAACTGCGCGAAAGCCGGTATCCAACAGGAAATCCGTAAGAGGGAGCATTATGAAAAGCCCAG
>CAZODB010000032.1:14370-15723 GCA_964578425.1 uncultured Herbinix sp. | reverse complement strand
TCACTATGAGTTCCGAATATTTTCTTTATTAATCCCATTTTATACTCACTCCTGTATTTTTACATGTTCATTGTGATTATCCACCTAATATTGTAACATTACAAGTATTGTTATTCAACTTATTTTTATTTGGATGAATCTTTGACGTAGTAAGGGCTGTCGCAAGAGCGACAGCCCTGGTGTTATACTTGTTCTGTTCATACTAATACTCAGGCTCAATAAGACCATAGGTATTACCTTTTCTTTTATATACAACATTTACTTCATCGGTGCTTGCATTCCTGAACACATAGAAATTATGTCCTAAAAGTTCCATCTGTACACAAGCCTCTTCAGCATCCATAGGCTTAATAGCAAACCGCTTAGTCTTTACAATCTTTATTCCATCATCCTCAACATAATCATCTTCGATAAATGATTTATTAAAATTGCTAGAAGCCTGTTTATGATTTATAAGTTTGCTTTTATATTTCCTTAACTGCCGCTCAATTATTTCCTCAACCAAATCAATGGAAACATACATATCGTTACTGGTCTCTTCAGCTCTGATAATGCTGCCTTTTACAGGAATAGTTACCTCGATTTTTTGTCTTTCCTTCTCAACACTAAGCGTTACATGTACTTCTGTATCAGGAGTGAAATAACGTTCCAGTTTTCCAATCTTTTCATACACTGCTGTCTTTAAGCTTTCCGTTACATCAATATTCTTTCCACTGATAATATAGCGCATAAGATCAACTCCTTTACCTCTATTAGCATTAGATATATGCTTAGTTAAATTATAACATAGTGCAAAAACTGTGACAAGCACTTTAGGATTATCTACCTAAGTAGTGTCAAGCTTCGCGATTTTACATATAGTTTATCCAATTTTTGCATGCACCTATATTTTTCAGTTTTTATTGTTAAGATTTTGTCAACTCCTAATAAATCGGGGTGTTTTCCGACAATAGTATGTGCAGGTAATATTTGGTATTATTTAGTAATATCAGGTCGATTTATCAGAAGTAACAAAACGGATTTTCGAACTTGACAGGTTTTTTCCTGTGCGACAAGAGTAGTTTGTCTTTGTGGATAATGTGGATAAATCCGTGTATAACTTCTTTTTATCAGGAAATAAGGGTTTTTCAACGTTGATAACTTTTTTACAAACTTAGATAACTAAAATAACAATATCCATTTTATGTAATCGTCATTCATGTTTTTGTGCAAGATTACTATAATCACCTTTGTCAATAGACTTTTTCCCTTATTCCTGTTGCGCTATTATTAAATGGGATTTTCTCTAATTTAATCAATTTTCAAAATATTGTGAAAGCTTATTCATTATATTGCAAATACAATTTAAATTCA
>CAZODB010000032.1:0-14270 GCA_964578425.1 uncultured Herbinix sp. | reverse complement strand
TTTTCAAAATATTGTGAAAGCTTATTCATTATATTGCAAATACAATTTAAATTCACATTATTAATTGTTAGGAGAGCGTTTCATATAATAGGATGTGATACCCTATTATATGAAAATCCCACGGACACTATATCCATGGGATCCTTCACATATTTATTAATCATTAAGGCTTTTTTCATAATAATCTACTTTGTCTGCAAGAAATGGGGCAAGTCCGACAAATTCAGCACCGTATGACTTAAAATTACCTTTTGCCATGCTTGATCTAACCATCTGTATTACCACTCTGAAGAAGTCACCGTTATTAAAATTAATATTACCTCTAAAATAATACCCTAGGGGCAAATTTGCTTCACTGACAAATCCTATACCACTCTTAGAAATGTCAAAAACCGAAACTGAAGCCCCTATATTGCTTACTATAACATTATCCTGTTTAAAAATCTCATCTATCTCCAGTGTAAGCTCAATAGGTAGTCTTTTATCTCTTCTTCTTTCCCTATTATTAACATCCATATGTCATGCTCCTTCTATATTACATCGGTTCACAGATTTATCACACTAAACTCTATCCTTATTTTATTACATTTAAAATAATAATCAATATTATTTTAAAAAAGGGTTTTTCCAAAATGATGCAAGGAGATCACTTATACATTCTCCTCTATATTATTTTGAAATAAACCCTTATCAATTTATATTAATTAACAACTCTTCTTACACTATATACATTGCGATAATTATACTGTGATATAATTATTCCTTGTCTCGAGCTAGCGGCGTGTACAATTTTATCATTACCAATATAAATAGCCACATGATTTACTGTTTTTCGGCTATCAGTATAGAAAATCAAGTCACCTGGCTGACGGTCACCTATGTCAACCTTTCGTCCAGCTGTTTTAGCCTGATCTCTGGAGACTCTTTCCAGTTTATATCCGTGTTGTTGATATATCGTATATACAAATCCGGAGCAGTCTGCACCCTTTGTAAGACTTGTTCCACCCCAAACATATCGATTCCCTACAAACTTCTGTGCATAATTAGCAATCTCATTTCCTGTAGCACTACCAGTGCTTGATTCAACCGTAGGATTATCTTCCTTCTTTGATTCCTGCTCAGTCCTCTTCTTTTCCTCAGTAGCCCTTCTAGCCTCTTCCTGCCTTCTAGCCTCCTCAGCACGTCTTTTTTCCTCTTCCTCAGCAAGACGCTGTAACCTTTCTGTTTCAGCTCTTTCCGCCTCACGCTGCTGCCTTATAATTCTTTGCTCTTCCTCTATGGAAATTGCCTCTTTAAATATAATCTCGATATCCACAAAATCCTTATGTACAAATCCCGTAAAGTCGCTACCCTGAACATCATCATCAGTACTAAGAAGTATTTCTACCCAATCACCATATTCTTTAACAACAGGAAAACGCGCTCCAGAAGAAAGTAACTCATATATCCTCGCCTCTAAACTCGGCTCTTCTCGTACCCTCAGTCCATCTGCTTTTACCGTTGCATATTTCTCTGCATGCTCATCAGCCAGCTTTTCGGCGTCCTTACCTGTGGCAAGATAATTTGAAGCAATATATCCCTCTACGTCACCAGAGACTATTTTAACCCAATCTCCCTCAAGCCATTCTAATATCTCGGCTGCACAACCGTTATAGAGCTTACCTACAACTTCGCTTTCTGTTGAGGGTTCACTTCTAACATTTACATAATTAGTAGCTTCAGATACACCTAGATTTGAGAAGGGCGAATATATCTCAGCCTTAAATAACTCTGTTATTTTTTTGCTTACTTCATGGTCCCCAGAGGAATATAGATCCTCAAGAGTTTTAGATATACCGGCTACACCAAACTCGACCGATGTTGTCTGCTCTGCATATGCTTTATCCTTTGAAGCTAACAAAAACATTAAGGCTGATGCTGCAAATACAACAGTTTTCAAAGCCTGATATTTTTTCATCTGTTTGTTCCTCCCAAGTATTACATTCGACTTATTGCTTATGTCGAATGCAAAGTGGATACGCCATGGTATAATTGTTACAAAATTGTTACATCTTTGATAACAATTATAGCAAATCCTGTACTTGGTGTCAATAAAATTCTTGTAGAATACTAGGTTAAAAACAGTTAAAACATACTCTTTATTAACTTATTGATGATTTTTGTGATAGTTTTACCTTACTTGATTTTATTTAAGTATCTTTCTACTGCTGTAATAGCATTTGCTCCATCAGATGCAGCTGTGATAATTTGTCTTAAATCCTTAGTCCTTATGTCACCAGCAGCAAATACTCCAGGAACATTTGTCTGAGTATTTTCTCCAGCAATAATATATCCGTTATCATCAGTATCTATTATATCATGATATATCTGAGAGGTGGGAATATAGCCTACTGCTATAAATACTCCATCCACCTCTATGTTTGAAGAGTCTCCAGTTTTAACATTTTTTATATCCATGGATTCCACTGTTTCTGTTCCATTTATGCTTTCTACAACACTATCCCACAAAACAGTAACATTACTGTTGGCAAGGAGTTTATTTACACTGCTATTAATTGCTCTAAATTCATCTCTTCTATGAATCACATACACCTTACCACAGATTCTGGATAGGAAAATAGCATCCTCAACAGCCACGTCACCACCACCTACGACAGCAACTGTCCGATTCTTAAAAAAGGCTCCGTCACAGGTTGCACAATAGGATATTCCCAGTCCAGAGAGCTTATCCTCTCCCGGAACATTCAAATGTCGTGGCAATCCTCCTGATGCAATGATAACTGTCTTCGCCCTATACTGGCTACCGTCATCTAGAGTAAGAAGCTTAATATCATCTTCAAGCTTAAATTCAACAACCTCCCCTGTGACAAATGTCGTATTCAGCCTATCACAATGATCTCTAAACTTGGCACTAAGATCAAAACCACTGATGCCAGGAGTCCCAGGATAATTATCAACCTCATAGGTATTGATTATTTGTCCACCGCTAAAACCAGTCTTTTCAATTACAATATTTTTAAGCTCCGCTCTTTGAGCATATATCGCAGCTGATAATCCAGCTGGGCCGGATCCAATAATAATAACATCATAAATCATATGAAAACCCTCCAAACTAATCGTAAATTATTTTTTTAACATCTTACAGGTTTTTTACCTCCTGATTTATTACCTCCTTAATAAAAATTAATTAAATACAGTTTTATTTTTATACAATATGTGCTATACTTAACATAACTAATACATTTAGCGCACATACTGTGCAGAATAGGAGTATGATATGCAGGTATCTCCCATACCAATACCGACAAATCCCTCTATTAGTAGCGTAGACGTAGGTGTCGCTGTACTATCCAAGAATCTTGATACTATCGAGAAGCTCGGGCAAAGTATGATAAAGATGATGGAACAATCAGTCGCTCCTCATCTAGGACAAAATATTGATCTTAGGGTATAGCCATATTGATAGTATAGGGGCAAGATGGTTCCTTGTATTAATAAGTATGGCTATTTTTTATGCCCTTAAGCATAATTCTTTTAAAACCCCATATCTAGATGATATATAGGCCATTATAACAAAATCATTTGTTAAATGCCAGTGATTATATCACCAAGCATATGCATTCGTACAGACCAAAGCAAAAGGGTCATAGCAAACATTAATATTCACCTAAAAACTTATCCCATTATAAACTTTACTGGAAATCACTTTTATTATATGATATGTTATCATTTGTAGTTTTTACTAAATGATATGGAAAGGCTGATAATATGTATACATTTGACAGTCGCATACGCTATACTGAAATTAACCATTTTAAGAGTACTATGAATCCCTCATCGATAATAAATTACTTTCAAGATTGTAGCACCTTTCAATCAGAGGATCTGAATTTGGGAATGTCTTATTTGGTAGACAAAAAAAGAGTCTGGTTGCTGGCAAGCTGGAACCTGCAAATTCTCAATCAAGGAACTCTCGGTGATTATATAACTATAGGTACATGGCCTTATGCTTTTAATGGTTTCTATGGATACCGTAATTTTATTATGAAGGATAAGAGCAATAATATTCTATCAGTCGCTGATTCGATTTGGGTCTACATGGATACTGAAAACAAATGTCCCGCTAAGGTTCCTAAAGATAACAGTGGATATGTGCTTGAACCTGCTTATCCTATGGAGCATAAGAATAGAAAAATTGCAATTCCAAATAATCTTGCTTCATACCCATCATTTCCTGTGATAAAATCAAATATTGATTCGTATAACCACGTTAATAACGGACAGTATATTAAAATGGCCGAAGAGTTTCTACCTGATGATTTTATAGTTTCAAATATGCGCGTTGAATATAAAACCCAAGCCCTTCTAGGTGATGTGATATACCCTAGAATTGCTCACATCGACGATAAATACTGTATTGTTTTAGACAGCGATGAGCAAAAACCCTATGCTATTGTCGATTTTAAGGGATATAGAAAGGATTAAGTATGATAGAATTAGGAAAATATCAGATATTAGAGGTCTGTAAAAAAACAGATTTTGGAGTATACCTATGCGAACCCGGATTAGAAGCTGGTCAAAGAATTCTTCTTCCCATAAAGGAGGTCCCTGAGCAGACAAATCTTAATGACACGATTAGGGTCTTTATCTATAAGGATTCAGAAGATAGAGAAATCGCAACTACTGCAGATGTTCCACTTACCGTGGGTTCTACAGCTGTTCTCAAGGTGAAGGATATCACAAATATAGGCGCCTTCTTAGAATGGGGGCTTATGAAAGACTTATTGTTGCCCTTTAAGGAGCAAACATATAAGGCCGAAGAAGGTGACAGTGTATTAGTTGCTCTATATGTAGATAAAAGCAATCGTTTATGTGCCACCATGAAGGTTTACGATTTTTTGTTATCCGATTCTGACTATAAAGAGGGAGACATGGTAACTGGTGTTGTTTATGATAGAATCGACGCATTTGGAACATTTGTGGCTGTGGATAATATATATTCAGGCTTAATCCCTAACAACGAATTATTTAGACCGCTTAAGAATGGTGAAATTATAAAGGCTAGAATAACAAATGTAAGGGACGACAAGAAGCTAACCCTTAGTCTTAGAGAAAAATCCTACATTCAAATGGATTCTGATGCAGATATGATTTTACAGCATCTTAAAGATGAAGGTGGTTTTCTACCCTACCATGACAAATCCGACTCTGAAGATATTAAGAAAAAATTCAAGCTCAGTAAGAATGCTTATAAAAGAGCCATAGGTAAATTATATAAAAACGGAACCATCATAATAGAAGATGACGGTATCCGCTTAAAATGACCTGCTATTTAAATTGGTGTAGCTCTTAATAATATTATATTTTTCTATCTTGGTCTAAGAAGCGCATCCTCGCACTCTCTTTGACATCCTTGGGCTTTTGTTTGGGTTCGGGTTTGTGCTCGGGCTTATAATATAAATCCTGTAATCCTTTTGCCAGTCTATCCTTACATGATTTACAGAAGCGACCAGTCTTAATAGTTATACCACAGCTTTCACAATCAAGACCAATCAAAGAATCCTCTGCAAAGGACAGCCTTTCCTCACGGATCCATTGCTTTATCTGTGATATGCTGACATCAAAGACCTCAGACACCTCCTGCATATCCACCCTTGGATGATCATATACATAATCCTTAACTTCTTCGAACTTAACGTCAAGTGCTTTGGCACAGGCAGGGCATAAATGCGGACCGTGAATGTAGTTAAACAACTTTCCACACCCTCTGCAATTTCTTACATCCATTTCCATTCCTCCAATTCGTATCTTCCCGGGGATTTACTCCTAGAAGCCTTTTCCTATGCATAAAGTTATAAAACAAATATGCTCTATTCCATGTTTTATAAGTACATTGGTACATGCTTCAATAGTACTTCCTGTCGTATAAATATCATCTACCAATAATACTCGATTCAGACTGTCCGGATAGTCACTTACAGCTTTTTCATTAAGTATAAAAGCTTGCTGTAGATTCCTAAGCCTTTCCTTATCACTAAGCTGCTTCTGAGGTAGGGTCTTTTTATTTCTGATTAATAGATGAGGTAAAACCGGTATGTTAAGCTCTTTAGCTATTCCATATGCAAGTATTTCTGCTTGGTTATATCCTCTTTCACGATACTTACTCTTATGTATTGGTACAGGCACAAGAACATCTGGTGCTAGTTTAGTTATGGAGTTACCATAGCTTTGAAGTAATTGCTCTATATAGTACTTGGCGTATTCCTTTTTATATCGATATTTAAAATCAGATATTGATTTCTTCATAAGAGAATCATATACCCACAAGGAATAACCATACTTAAAATGATAATCCTTACGTTCACAATCATTACAATATTCCTTCTGTTCCTGATCAATGGGTTTACTGCACTTCTTGCAACGGGGCTCAGCTATAAGCTGTAGCTTCCTTTCACATGGACTGCAGATTCTCCTAAGCTTCGGTGTGACAATATCTCCACAGACTGGACATCTAACTGGATACAGCATATCTATTATGTATTGAAGCAAAGTCTACTCCTTATTATTCTTTGGATAAGCACCGCTATCAATCAAGTTCCTTACAGACTCGACCACTGAAGCCTTATCCTCTTTATAGGTTACACCAAACCAACGATCAGATGTCTTTAGCACCTTAATCTTCGATATATTATCATTCACTAGATTACCTACTGCTTCAGGAAGAAGAAATTCTTTCTTAATATCATCTGGTGACAGGTCATTTAAAAATTCTATAAAACCCTTCTCCAACTCCTCAAATAAGCTTGGCTTAAAGCCCCACATATTCATGGAAACCGTACTGTTAATATCTACTACAATATCTCTTCCATCCACGCCATTTGCCTTGGCATTATTTCCTTCTCTAACAATACCAAAGGTCTCATTAATATTAATAAGCCACCCGTCATTATCAGTCTTACATATACCACGGGTTACAGCTCCATTTTCACTAAGAGTGTTTGCCAAAACAAATCCTGCCATGCAATATATATTTGAATTCTGCATATCTGAGTTTAGAAAATTATATATTAGACGGAATGCTTCCTTTCCATAGTAGTCATCAGCATTAATAACTGCAAAGGGCTCATTCACAACATTCTTACAGCAATAAACCGCATGCCCTGTGCCCCACGGCTTAGTACGGCCTGCTTGGGGATGAAATCCGTCAGGCAAAGCATCCGAGTCCTGAAATACATATTCCACCTTAACCTGTTTTTCAATGCGTCTTCCTATAATCTCTTTAAAATCCTTCTCAAGATCCTTGCGAATAATAAAAACCACCTTATTAAAACCAGCTTCTATGGCATCGTAAATCGAATAATCCATTATAATCTCACCGTTAGGTCCAACAGCCTCTAATTGCTTTATTCCCCCACCGTATCTACTTCCCATTCCTGCTGCCATGATTACTAGTGTTGTATATGACAATACAATAACCTCCATTTCACAATTAATTCCTTATAAATATTATAACCCATTTTCCAAAATAATGCACTACATAAATTATATTGACATTTCTTTGATTTGTTCATTAAGCCTTGAATAGCGATTCTGTTCACTTTTATTGTCTACCATATATTTTACCATCTTGCTACTGCCTACTATTACTACACAGCTTTTTGCTCTGGTGACAGCTGTATAAAGCAAATTACGATTAAACAAAAGCCTTGGTCCATCCAGTATAGGTAGAACAACTGCGGGATATTCACTTCCCTGTGATTTATGAATAGTAACTGCATAAGCAAGCTCCAGCTCATCCAGCTGACTGAAGCTATAGTCCACGAGCCTGTTATCATCAAACTCTACTACTAGATGCTCTGAAAACAAATTAATTTCCTTTATAACTCCTGCATCCCCGTTAAATACGCCGGTACCTGATGCTGTAGTTATACCATAGCTGCTTTTCACCTCCCAGGCGAGCTGATAATTATTCTTAACCTGCATCACCTTATCTCCTTCACGAAAAATACCTTGGTGATATTCCTTTTCTCTTTTTTCAGAAGACGCAGGATTAAGAGCCTTTTGAAGCGCTTTGTTAAGTCTCTCAACCCCTAATTCACCTTTTCTCATAGGCGTCAATACCTGAATATCAAAAGGAGTCGCTCCAACATACTTTGGAAGCTTGTTCTTAATGAGATTAATCATAACCGCTATTATAATATCTGCTTCTCCTCTTTTTAGCATAAAGAAGTCCATACTTGCATTGTCAAGATTAATCTGCTCACCAGCATTTATTTTATGAGCATTAACTATAATATCACTACCTTGTGATTGGCGAAATATCTTAGTTAGCTTTACTACATTAAAACAATGTGAATTTATTATATCCTTTAGAACATTTCCTGGTCCCACGCTAGGTAGCTGATTTACATCTCCAACTAAAATTAATCTTGTTCCTACAGAAACAGCTCTTAATAATGCATTCATCAAGCTGATATCTACCATCGACATTTCATCGATAATAAGCACATCAGTTTCCAAGGGATTAGTTTCATTCCGTTCAAATAGATAATTATTCCCTTCACCCTGTGTAAGCTTACTAAGCTCCAGCATCCTGTGAATAGTCTTCGCCTCATATCCGGTAGTTTCACTCATTCTTTTAGCCGCTCTACCGGTAGGGGCAGCAAGTAATATACTCAATCCTTCTGCTTCAAATAGCTTTATTATAGCATTAATTGTAGTGGTTTTTCCAGTACCAGGACCCCCAGTTATTATTAACAGACCATTACATACTGCTTCTTTAACAGCCGTTCTTTGTTGCACATCCAGCTCTGTTTCAGTCAGTTTCTCAATCTGCTCTAATCTGTTATTAAGCTCATCTTTGTCATAACTATAGCTAATGTTAAGATCATGAAGCATTCTGCCCACATTTAATTCCATAAAGTAAAATACAGAGTTATATATTAATCTTTCACTATTGTCTTCAACTATTATTATATTTTTCTCGATATTCAAGGCAGTTATTTGGCGCAAAATCGCCTCATCCTCTGCGAACAAAAGCTCCTTTGCTCTATATATAAGCTCATGCTCTGGAAGATACACATGTCCCTCACCATTTGCCTTTATAAGTACATAGAGAATGCCTGCTTTAACCCTATATTCTGAATTTGGCTCTATACCAACTCTGCTAGCGATCTCATCTGCTGTCTTAAAACCTACACCACTAATATCCTCTGCTAATCGGTAAGGATTTTCCCGTAAGATGTCATACATTTTTTGTCCGTATTCCTGAAATATCTTTACCGCAAGATTACCATTAATATTATACTTTTGTAGAAACATCATAGCAGTTCTCATATCTCTCTTGTCTTCAAATTGCCGATATATTTCATCAGCCATACGCTCGCTGATTCCCTTAACCTGAGCTAGCATGCTGGGTTCTTCTACTATTATACGAAAGGTATTGTCTCCGAATTTCTTAACAATTCTTGATGCTAGAGCTTTCCCAATTCCCTTAATGGCACCTGAGCTTAGGTATAGCTCTATAGAATAAGCATCCTCCGGTTCTTTAATTTCATAACCTTCAAGCAAAAATTGCTCTCCATAAATCGGATGCTCTGTATATCCTCCTATGGCACTAATAAATTCACCCTCATTTATCATCGTAAGATATCCGACACAGGTTAGCTCATCTTCATTATATGTCATGCTAAATACCGTATAGCCATTCTCATCATTACGATATACGATTTTCTCTACATAGCCTTCCACTGTCTCGGCCATAGCTACTACCTCCCGTACAAAAAAATGTCATTCCAAACGATGATGACGATAGCAGGCACCAGTTTAAAATGACATTTTAAGAACCTTAGTATATATATTAGTCCTCTTATTAAGTGTCCAAACCATTTCTTTTCATGGACTCATACAGCATCTGTGCTAGTCCAAGCTCTTGATTCTCGGTGGCACCTTTGGCATATTCCTGATATAGCATATCACCGAAATGTTCTAAATAAGGGTTTTTCTTATCCTCAGAGGGTATGGTCTTTTCCATACCTTTTATTACTTGCTCCAATAAATACGTCTCAAAGCTTTTACATACCTCCATCAAATCCTCATCTGTGGTTGGCTTGCTCTGCAACTTATCTTCAAGAATACTAACTCTTGATCTATCTGCTGCACTAGCACCACTCATAAGATAATGTGGATTTGATTCAATATTTATACTCATATAAGCTTCTCTCCTTTCTTAATCTAAGCGTAATACTATCTACTAGATAGGATTTTAAAACTAAGAAGCTCTTATCTTAAATTATTAGCCTGCTGTAGCATCTGGTCAGCGGCAGTTATAATCTTTGAATTCATTTCATAAGCTCTTTGAGCAACAATAAGATTTACAATTTCATCTACAGCCTGCACATTTGAGCCCTCTAAGTACCTTTGTTTAAGCTTACTTTTCTTGAGCATGAAATCCTCAGATTCTAACCTAGGTAAGCCTGAGGCCTCAGTCTCCTTAAGCAAGCTTCCCGAAGCCTTCTCCAGGCCACTGGGATTATTGAACTGAACCATACCAATTGATATACCCATGGGCATTTGAACATTGTTCTCATCTATATAGCTAATCTCACCATAATCATCTATAGAAATCTTAGATGGATTATACCCTTCATCAATTACTATGGCGGAACCAGTAGTGTCAAGAAGTGGGTTTCCATCTGTATCAGAAATTGTTAGTCCATCTACTCCGATTGCAAGCCCAAAGGAGCCATTTCTAGTATAGCCTAGGCTGCCGTCCTGGGTTCTTACCATAAAGAAGCCTTCTCCTTCTATGGCAAAATCTAAATCATTACCAGTCTCAACCAATGTCCCCTGCGTATAAAGAGAGGTTATGGCCGAATTTTTTACCCCTAGTCCTACCTGAATACCTGTTGGCTTAGGATTTCCGTTGTTATCATAGGAATTCTCCTGTATTGTCTGATAGAGTAAGGACTTAAATTCTGCTGTCTCTTTCTTATAACCTGTGGTGTTGATATTGGCCAGGTTATTAGATATGGTATCTACATTTGACTGCTGTGCTGTCATGCCGGACGCTGCAGTCCATAAGGATCTCATCATATCATCTTCCTCCTATCGTGTTCATCTCAGCTGCGAATTCTTTCATCTCTTATACCTTACCAACAGAATTGGCAGCTAAATCAAGTGTCTGATCTATTGATTGTATCACCTTCTGATTCGCTTCATAGGCTCTGGTAACAGAAATCATATCAACCATCTCAGATACCACATTCACATTGGACTGTTCAGTATAGCCCTGATTTACACGGGCCGTAGCAGGCATAATTGATGCACCGTCTACAATTTCATACATTGTATCACCTGATTTTATAAGGTAGTCATAATCCTCAAAATCTGCAATTAGAAGAGTATCTATATAACTCCCGTCTGCATAGATCCCTCCGATTGCATCTACAACTACATTTGCGGCTTCAGTAGGTATAATAACCTCTCCACTTTCCCCCATCAGGTGGTTTCCATCTGTATCCACGATATGACCATCCCTTGTCATTGTAAAAGTACCATTTCGTGTATATTTTGTATCAGTATTTCCAGCTCTATCCGTAACAGACATTGTAAAAAATCCTTTTCCGTCCAATGCCAGATGATAGGAATTACCAGTCTGTCTCAAAGAACCTTGTGTATGGCTTGTATAAGCCTCACCTAGCTTCACACCCAGACTCATCTTACCGATAGGTCTGTCATTAAAAGCTTCTGAATTATCTCGAATCTTAATAGTTAGTACATCGCCAAATGCTTGGTTGGTTACTTTCTCTTCCTTGTAGCCTACAGTAGCGGCATTTGCCAAGTTATTAGCGACAATATCCAGTCTCTTTTGTTCATTAGCCATACCGGTATATGCTGTATATAGCCCTCTTACCATTTGTATCAGCTCCTTTGTCTATTGAACTAATCTCTTCTTCCACTTAAAAATTCAACGAATTTACCCGTACCTATAGCTACTGCTGTCATGGGATCCTCAGAAGTCATTGTAGTAATTCCTGTTTTCTCTTCTATAAGCTCTTCAAGTCCATATAGCAAGCAGCCTCCTCCAGTTAATACAATTCCTCTATCTGCTATGTCGGCAGCTAGCTCAGGCGGAGTCTTTTCAAGAACACTATGAACAGATTCAACTATCTGAGCTGTTGTCTCTTTTAATGCTTCTTCTGTCTCTTCCGAGGAAACGGCTATGGTCTTTGGAAGTCCCGTTACAAGATTTCTTCCTCTAACCTCCATAGATACCGATTCTGGTCTACGATATGCCGAGCCTATCTTTATCTTAATTTCCTCTGCTGTTCTTTCACCAATTAACAAATTATGCTTTTTTCTCATATATCTGATTATTGCATCGTCGAAATCATCTCCTGCTATTTTAACAGAAGTACTTACTACAGTACCACCTAATGAAATAACCGCTATATCAGTAGTACCTCCACCGACGTCTACAATCATATTGCCACAGGGTCTAGAAATATCAATACCAGCTCCAATCGCTGCAGCTATAGGCTCTTCTATAATGGATACCTCTCTAGCTCCTGCCTGATAGGTAGCATCTTCAACAGCCTTCTTCTCAACCTCGGTTACACCGCTAGGCACACATACACTGATTCTAGGTTTTCTGAATCTTTGTTTTCCAACTGCCTTTTGAATAAAGTATTTGAGCATCTTCTCTGTAACTGTGTAATCGGATATTACACCCTGCCTAAGAGGTCTAACAGCAACTATATTACCAGGAGTCCTTCCTAACATTAATCTAGCTTCCTCACCTATAGCTTTGATTTTATTCGTATCTCTGTCAAAGGCAACTACTGAAGGTTCCTTAAGCACTACACCCTTTCCTTTTATATAAACTAAAACACTTGCAGTACCCAAATCGATTCCGATATCAGTGCTCCTCATAATGAGACTCCTTTCATATACCGTAGATAACGGTTCTATCTTCTAAATGTTTGTATTTTACTTTATTGTAATAATCTGTTTTGTTCTATTATTTTAAACTATTCAATAACAAATAATCATATTATATGTTTTCCTTATTTCAGTATTGTTACTTCATCATATTATATTTTTTTCCTCATTTAGGCATTCTAAACATACACTATTATATTATATCTCATTTTCACGTATTTTCAAAGATAATTTTAAATAATTAATAATTAATGGACAAATTCCTTTCTAAAAATAGGATATTTACATGTATAATGCCACTATTAGGCGGTGTTGTCAAGATAATAACACAGGACACACTCCCATTACAAAAAAATGACTCCTAGGGAACTCCCTAGAAGCCATAATTTTAATATTTAATTTAATTATTCAATTATAGTAGCAACCTTACCAGAACCAACTGTTCTACCACCCTCACGGATAGCAAAGCCTAAGCCCTGTTCCATAGCGATAGGATAAATTAATTCAATAGTCATCTCTACGTTATCGCCAGGCATGCACATCTCTATACCTTCAGGAAGGTTGATTACACCGGTAACATCTGTAGTTCTAAAATAGAACTGAGGTCTATAGTTATCGAAGAAAGGTGTATGACGTCCGCCTTCATCTTTTGTCAATACGTATATCTGAGCAGTAAATTTCTTGTGGCATTTGATTGAGCCGGGTTTACAAAGTACCTGACCTCTTTCAATATCTGTTCTCTGAACACCACGAAGAAGTGCGCCGATGTTATCACCAGCCTGAGCAGAATCAAGAAGCTTTCTGAACATCTCGATACCAGTTACAACAACCTTACGGTTCTCTTCCTTAATACCAACGATTTCTACTTCCTCAGTAACCTTTAACTCACCACGCTCTACACGACCAGTAGCAACGGTACCACGACCTGTGATTGAGAATACGTCCTCAACAGGCATAAGGAAAGGCTTATCACTTTCTCTCTGAGGATCAGGAATCCATGTGTCAACAGCTTCCATTAGTTCTAATACCTTATCTCCCCATTCTCCTGAAGGATCTTCAAGAGCCTTAAGAGCTGAACCCTGAACTACAGGTGAATCATCACCAGGGAACTCATACTCTGATAAGAGGTCTCTGATCTCCATCTCAACTAATTCTAATAATTCTTCGTCATCAACCATATCACATTTGTTCATGAATACTACGATGTAAGGAACACCAACCTGACGGGAAAGTAAGATATGCTCTTTTGTCTGAGCCATAACACCGTCTGTAGCAGCAACTACAAGGATAGCACCATCCATCTGAGCAGCACCAGTAATCATGTTCTT
>CAZODB010000031.1:6874-15752 GCA_964578425.1 uncultured Herbinix sp. | reverse complement strand
GAAGAAGAGGTATGATTATGGCTAAGAAAATTACTGATAAGGTTACATGGGTAGGTAAGGTGGATTGGGAATTAACATATTTTCATGGGCACGAGTATTCTACTTCAAAGGGATCATCCTATAATTCTTATCTACTTAGAGATGAAAAGACCGTTTTAATTGATACTGTTTGGCTTCCCTATGATCAAGAATTTGTTAGAAACCTAAAGAAAGAAATTGATTTAAAACAGATTGATTATATTATTGCCAATCATAATGAAATCGACCATAGTGGTGCTTTAGCAGAGCTAATGAGGGAAATACCTAACACGCCTATATACTGTACTGCAAACGGAGCTAAGATTATAAAAGGACATTATCATCAGGATTGGAACTTTGTTACTGTAAAGACAGGTGATACATTGAATATTGGTGAATCTACCCTTACATTTGTTGAGGCTCCCATGCTCCATTGGCCAGATTCAATGATGACTTATATGTCAGGTGAGAATATCCTATTCAGTAATGATGCCTTTGGACAGCATTATGCAACAGAATCCTTATATAATGATAATGTTGATAATTGTGAGCTTTATGCTGAAGCAATAAAATATTATGCTAATATATTAACACCCTTTAGTAGATTCGTTACGAAGAAGATTGAAGAGGTTTTAAGCTTTAATCTGCCCTTAGATATGATTTGCACCAGTCATGGTGTTATATGGAAGGAAAACCCTGTTCAAATTATTGAAAAGTACATGGAATGGGCAAACAACTACCAGGAAAATCAAATCACTATAATATACGATACTATGTGGGAATCTACCAGAAAGATGGCCGAGGCCATAGCTGACGGAATATTTAAGACTGATCCTCAGATTACAGTAAAGCTTTTTAATTCCTCAAAGGAAGATAAGAATGACCTTATAACCGAAATATTTAAATCAAAGGCAATTCTTATAGGTTCGCCCACTATAAATAACGGGCTATTGCACTCAACAAGTGGGCTTTTGGAGATGGCAAAGGGCATGAAATTTAAGAATAAGAAGGCTGTGGCATTTGGTAGCTATGGATGGAGCGGAGAAGCAGTCAAGCAATTAAACGAGAAGCTAAAGGATGCCGGCTTCGAGGTTGTAGATGACGGTATAAGATCCCTTTGGGTACCGGATGTCGATGAGGTTAGCAAACTGACTGACTATGGAAGAACATTGGTGGATTTATTAGAGCTAAAAGCTTAAAAAGATAATACTTATTTCAAATAAGAGGCTGTCGAATTGTTCTACTTTCGACAGCCTCTTGTCATTAATATTAAAGGCCAAAATACCTTATACTGTTATTATATGAAATATCCTCGACTAGCTTCTTAAGAACATTTAAATCCATAGGAAATCTTCCTGTCTCAACCAGCGTTCCGAACATATCGCATAGGATGCGTCTGAAATATTCATGTCTTGTATAGGAGAGAAAGCTTCTGGAATCTGTAAGCATTCCTACAAAATTACTGATAAGGCTTATGCTTGATAGGGTGCTAAGGTGTTCCCTCATACCTAGCTCATGGTCGTTAAACCACCAAGCTGAACCATGCTGAAGCTTTCCGATTGCACTATCGTCTTGAAAGCATCCCATAACAGTATCAATAGCTGCATTATCTATTGGGTTAAGAGAATAGAGGATGGTTTTTGGTAATTGGTCTGTAAGGTCAAGAGCATTTAGAAAATCTGCCAGCTGTGCTGAGGAATTCCTACTGTCATCTATACAATCATAGCCAGTATTTGGACCGATATTTCCATACATACGCTTATTATTATCTCTTTTTACACCATAATGTAGCTGCATTACCCAATTCAATCTATGATACTCCTTGCCTAAAAATAATAATAAGGCTGTCTTGAACTTTAAAGCTTCCTCAGTAGATAATAGTTCTCCATTTAAGCGTCTGCTCATTATGTTTTCTATTTCCATAATAGAAGCAGGATAGTACATGACAAAATCCAATCCATGGTCAGAGGTTTTACATCCTACAGTATCAAAGAACTCCATACGTTTTTTTAAAGCATCGCATAAGGAGGAAAAGCTATTTATTTCTATATTACTAATGCTTGAAAGCCTTTCTAGATAAGCAACAAAATTAGCTTTCTCGATGTTGATTGCCTCATCAGGTCGAAAAGCGGGAAGCACCTTGGTTTCAAAGGATTTATCCTTAGCAATCTGAAGGTGATATTCTAAGCTGTCAGCAGGATCATCAGTAGTACAAAGGGCTTTTACATTTGAGCTTCGAATAATACCTTTTGCACTTAGGTCAGGATCCTTTAGCTTCTCATTACATAGCTCCCATACCTCCCCCGCAGTCTCAGCGTTAAGGGTTCCCTCATAAGCGAAATATCTCTTTAACTCCAAATGACTCCAATGATATAGAGGATTACCTATGGCAAGCTCCAAGGTTTCTGCCCACTTTTGGAATTTATCTCTATCAGGAGCATCTCCTGTTATATATTTCTCATCTACCCCCTTGGCACGCATTAATCTCCATTTATAATGATCAGCACCAAGCCAAAGCTGGGTAATATTCTCAAAACGGATGTCCTCGGCTATTTCCTTAGGACTAATATGACAATGGTAATCCACTATCGGCATTCCTTGGGCATAATCATGATAGAGCTTCTTAGCTGTATCAGTAAATAATAGAAAATCCTTATCCATAAAAGGCTTCATATTTCCTCCAATCGAGTTATAATTATTTTTATTTATTCATTATGAATTATATAATTGAGGGAATGCAAAGTCAACCTGATTGGTTGACTTATATTTCATTTGGTCATATACTTTAATTACTAAAAATCAAGACAAGTAAAGGAGCTACAATATGGCGAAAGTAATAACTATGGGAGAAATCATGCTTCGTTTATCAACTCCCGGATATGAGAGGTTTATACAAACAGATAGCTTTGATGTATGCTATGGAGGTGGTGAAGCTAATGTGGCTGTATCATTAGCTAATTATGGACATGATGCTTCTTTTGTTACAAAGGTTCCCCAAAATCCCATCGGAGACTGTGCAATAGCTGCTCTTAGAAAATTCAATGTAAACTGTGATAATATAGCTAGAGGCGGAGATAGGCTTGGTATCTATTTTCTTGAAACGGGTGCTTCCATGAGAGCTTCTAATGTGGTTTATGACAGAGCAAATTCATCCATTGCAGAGGCAGAGGCCTCCGATTTTGATTTTGATAGTATTTTTGAAGGAGCTGATTGGTTTCATTTTACAGGAATAACCCCTGCTATAAGTGATAGGGCGGCTGTATTAACAGAAGAAGCTCTAAAGGCGGCAAAAAGAAAGAATATAACAGTATCTGTTGATCTTAACTATAGAAAGAAATTATGGACTACAGAAAAAGCACAGCGTATTATGACGAATTTAATGCAATATGTCGATGTGTGTATTGGAAATGAAGAGGATGCTGATAAAGTACTTGACTTTAAACCCGGGAAGACTGATGTTACCAGCGGTGAATTAGAGCTGGCAGGATATAAGGATATAGCCACTCAGATGATAAAGAAATTCAACTTTAAATATGTGGCTAGCTCCCTAAGAGAAAGTCATTCGGCTTCGGACAACGGATGGTCAGCTTGTATTTATGATGGTAAGGAATTCTATCATTCTAAAAAATATAGTATTAGAATTGTGGATCGTGTCGGTGGCGGTGATTCCTTTGCAGCAGGCTTAATCTGTGGTCTTTTGGATAAAAAATCCATGAAGGATTCATTGGAATATGGTGTGGCCGCATCAGCGCTAAAGCATACAATACCCGGTGATTTCAACATGGTAACTAGAGCAGAAGTAGAGGCACTTGTTGGCGGGGATGCATCAGGAAGAGTCCAAAGATAGATGCACTCGTAGGAGGAGATGCATCAGGAAGAGAGCAAAGATAGATGCACTTGTAGGAGGAGCTGCATCAGGAAGAGAGCAAATATAGATTAGATATATAAATATATACACATGGCTGGTGAAAAATTACTACTTGATTATTCTTTTCAATCCAAGTATGATTATTATTGTTTAAAAATTCAGTATAATTATGGAGGTTTATAAGATGAAGAAAATAAAATCTAAAGCTAAGGAGCAAAAGGCACCTATGAAGAATAGCACAAAGATTTTCCTGTATATTTTAGCAGGAATATTATTATTAGCAACTATTGTGTTAATAGTGATTGAAAGTGCTTCTGCTAGAATTACTGTACGAAATAAAACCGATATTAAGCTTGAATATGTTAAGGCTTATTTTGTAGATATGGAAGGCAAAGTAACAGAGGATGAGACTATATTTGAGAACATTGATAGTGATGATAAATTCGTATTACCCATAGAAAAAATCGATTTATCATATCGTGAGGCTAATCTTGAGGTACGTTTTAAATTTGAAGGACATGATGAAATGTTCGTAGATTCCGGATATTTCAACGATATATTTGAGGGACATATATCTGTTCGCTTTGAATCTATGGATGATGAGAAGGTGATTCTTAAGATAAAAGCATCTGCTGGTATTCTACCTTCACCGCATATAGATTGTAATGAAGAGCATATAGTCAACCTTGCTACAGGAGAGGTAGAAGAATAATATTAGCTGGTCCACTTACTGATAAGGAGAAAAGAATGATAAAATTATATGACAAAGGTGTATACCTTATAGATGGTACAGAGATTATAGAGGATTCTCCAAATGCCAGCTTAGATATATCACATAAAATAGGACTAGACAATATAGATAAGGATAAGGCCAGATCTGGAACAATGGCCTATAGAATATTAAACAATCATAATACATCAGACAATATGAATAATCTTAAAATTAAATTCGATAGCTTGATATCCCATGACATTACTTATGTAGGGATTATACAGACAGCACGAGCCAGTGGTCTTGAGAGGTTCCCGCTTCCCTACGTACTAACTAACTGTCATAATAGCCTATGCGCTGTTGGTGGAACAATAAATGAAGATGACCATATGTTTGGATTGTCCGCTGCAAAAAAATATGGTGGAATATATGTTCCTGCCCATCAGGCGGTTATTCACCAATACGCCAGGGAAATGATGGCTGAGACAGGAAGCATGATTTTAGGATCTGACAGCCATACACGATACGGTGCATTGGGAACAATGGCTATGGGAGAAGGAGGACCAGAGCTTGTAAAGCAGCTGCTCGAAAAGACCTATGATATCTCTATGCCTAAGGTTGTTGCTGTGTATCTGACAGGTGCTCCTAGAAGAGGTGTAGGACCTCATGATATAGCCTTGGCTATTATAAAGGCTGTATTTAAAAACGGTTATGTGAATAATAAGATTATGGAATTTGTCGGTGATGGTATAAAAAACCTAAGTATGGATTATAGGATGGGTATTGATGTTATGACTACAGAAACCACCTGCCTATCATCTGTATGGATAACGGACGATGCAGTAAAGGATTATTATAATCTCCATAAGAGACCGGATGCATTCGAGTATATTAAGCCTGAACAGGCTACATATTATGATGGAATGGTTTATGTAGACATGTCACTTATAAAACCCATGATTGCCATGCCATTTCATCCCAGCAATGCATATACTATAGATGAGCTAAATGCTAACCTTTACGATATTCTTAACGAAGTAGAGAAGAATGCACTTATTAGTCTAGACAATAAGATAGAATATACATTAAGGGATAAGATAAGAGATGGTAAACTTTATGTAGAGCAAGGCACAATTGCAGGATGTGCAGGTGGTAGCTTTGAAAATATATGTGATGCTACTGATATAATTAGTGAAAGCTTTATAGGATCAGATGAATTCTCATTAAGCATATATCCTGCCAGTCAGCCTATATTTATGGAGCTTGTTAAGAATGGAGTCATAGCTAAGCTAACAGCAGCCGGAGCCAGTATCCGTACTGCATTTTGTGGTCCATGCTTTGGCGCTGGTGATACCCCAGCTAATAATAGCTTAAGTATAAGGCATACCACAAGAAATTTCCCTAATAGAGAGGGCTCAAAGATTACAAGTGGACAAATAGCATCTGTTGCTCTGATGGATGCCCGTTCAATTGCTGCAACTGCTGCTAACCAAGGATATTTGACATCAGCTGAGCATATTGATGCAGATTATGCTAAGCCAAAATACTTCTATGATAGTAGAATATATGAAAACAGAGTGTATTATGGAACCAAAAGCGCAGATCCTTCAGTTGAAATTAAGATGGGACCTGGAATAGTAGACTGGCCAAGGATGTCAGAGCTGACTAACGACTTGATACTAAAGGTAGTGTCTGTTATCCATGATCCTGTTACCACTACGGATGAGCTAATTCCATCCGGAGAAACCTCTTCATATCGCTCGAATCCTTTAGGACTAGCTGAATTCACCTTGTCCAGAAAGGACCCTGAATATGTGGGACGAGCTAAGGATATACAAAGAGCTGAGAAGGCCAGACTTGCTGGAGAGGATGTCCTCCATACTATGCCTGAATTAAGAAGTGTGTATGAAACAATAAATAAAAAATTTGTTCTTAACACAGAAGATACCCAGATTGGAAGCACTATATATGCTGTAAAGCCGGGAGATGGCTCCGCTAGAGAGCAAGCGGCCAGCTGTCAAAAGGTTCTAGGTGGCTTTGCAAATATTGCAAAGGAATATGCGACAAAGCGCTATCGCTCGAACCTAATAAACTGGGGTATGCTACCCTTTATAATAGATGGAGACCTACCATTTGATATTGGTGATTATCTTTTAATTAAGGATATTAAGGATGCTGTACAGAATTGTAAATCCGAGATTAAAGCTTATGTGGTTAATAAAGACATGAGGGAATTCTCACTATCCCTAGGAGAACTAACTGAGGACGAAAGAACAATCATACTAAAGGGCTGTCTAATTAATTTTTATAAGAATTAAAAAATGAAGGGGCTGTTTCATTCAGCCCCTTCGTAATTATATATAATAGAAATGTGCGTCCTATGATATAAGAAAATGTACTTATATTATCTTCTATATAGTGATTCTACATATAGACGGAGGCTTTCATCCTTTTCTAAGGCAGCCTTAGCCTGGTCGTTTGTAGTGTCTATGATATCACTAATAGTGCTATCAAGATCTCTTTCATCAAAATATTCCTTAAATGTATCTTCCATTTTAGAATTAAATATCTTTAGATCTCCATTTGCATCTGTAATTAGATAAAACTTGTCCAACCGTGGTAAGGTAGTCTTTATATTTATATACTTCATCTCATAATAAACATATACAATATATGACTTATCCTCCTTGCTTTTTAAGATATAGCATGTGGTCTCTCTTATATCGTCAACGAAACGGGTTTCCTTCTGCAGATCTATTAAGGGGATTATATTTTCGGGGTTAGTGGTTAGAGCTTTTAACACACTATAATCACAAGAATTCCAGGCCACATAATAATCTTGAAAAAAGCTTTCGATCTCTGGAATTTCGCCCACAGTTAATTCGTATATAGGCGGTTGTGTGGGTGTTGGCTCAGGTGTTACAGTCTCCAGAGGCGTAGGTATGGGTTCTGTCGTCGAGCTTGAAGCAAGAGCTGAACCTGACTTTAAAGCATCTTTATTATTATCTACATCATCATAATTTGAATTGATTACTAATTCACTTTTATTATTAATAGCTTCAGCCGCATCATCATTATATTTCACAGGATATAATGCTCCGATAGATAGAGTTAAAAACCCGATTCCCATACAATACATAGTTGTCATTATAATTGATTTTTTCATTTTATATTTCATCATAGCTCCTTAAGTATTATATTAGGCTTACAGACCAATTTTAACTAACAAAGGAGTAAAATACAAGTTAAATATCATTATTTTGTAATATTTTTGTAATATGTCATGTTTCACAATCCCTACTTGTGATATTCTATGGAATATATTAGAATTATAAATATGATTAAGCATAGGTGCTTATCTTATGTTTATTAAATATTATATCAGGAGAGATAATATGACAACTATAATTGATGGTAAGAAGACATCCAAAGAGATTAAGGACGAATTAAAGGAAGAGCTTGCTCTATTAAAAGAGAAGAACATAGAGGTTTGCCTCTGTGTCATTCAAGTAGGGGCAGATCCCGCTTCATCTATCTATGTTAATAACAAGAAAAAGGCTTGTGATTACGTAGGTATCAAATCCTTATCCTATGAGCTTCCGGAGAATACAAGTCAGGAGCAGCTACTTGAATTAATATATAAGCTCAATGAAGATAATAATGTCCATGGTATACTTGTTCAGCTTCCATTACCAAAGCATATTGACGAGGATAATATCATACAAGCTATATCTCCAGACAAGGATGTGGATGGCTTTCACCCCCAGAGCGTAGGAAGATTAAGTATAGGACATAAAGGATATATATCCTGTACACCTGCTGGCATCATACAGCTTCTAAAACGATATAACATTGCCATGGAAGGACAAGAGTGTGTCATCGTCGGTAGAAGCAATATAGTCGGAAAGCCTATGGCAATGCTTATGCTTAGAGAAAATGCTACGGTTACAATATGTCATTCCAGGACTAAAAATCTTTCGGAAATAACAAGGAGAGCAGATATACTAATAGTTGCAATTGGAAAGCCCAAATTTATAACAAAGGAATATGTTAAAGAGGGTGCTGTTGTAATAGATGTAGGTATGCATCGAAATGAAAATAACAAGCTATGCGGCGATGTGGATTATGATGGTCTTGTAGAGAGTGTAAGTGCCATAACTCCCGTACCTGGTGGTGTAGGTCCTATGACTATAGCAATGCTTATGCATAACTGCGTGGAATCTGCATTGATGTAAAATAAACTTGTATAAGATAGATCAAGCTGTTAGAATTATGGTGTC
>CAZODB010000031.1:0-6774 GCA_964578425.1 uncultured Herbinix sp. | reverse complement strand
TGTATCTCTGTACCAGGTACAGAGATACAAAATCGGTACCCGGTACAAAATCGGTACCCGGTACAAAATCGGTACCCGGTACACACAGATATACAGATATAATAGACACCAAATATGAGTAAATGGAGCACAAATAATTATGAAAATATTTTTTATATCATTAGGTTGCGATAAGAATCTTGTTGACAGCGAAAATATGCTGGGCATCCTACATGACAATGGATACTCTATTACAGATAATGAAGAAGCTGCAGATATAATAATTATTAACACCTGTTGCTTCATTCATGATGCAAAAGAAGAAAGCATTCAATCTATTCTGGAGATGGGGAAATATAAGGAGACAGGCAAGCTTAAGGCCTTAATTGTAACCGGTTGCCTTGCTGAGCGGTATAAGGATGAGATACTGGAGGAAATACCCGAAGTGGATGCCCTACTTGGAACCGCTGCCTTCGATGAAATACTTGATGTGGTTGAACAGGTACTAGATGGCAATAAATATACACACTTTGCTGATCTTACTAAATTACCTAAAAGCAAATCAAAAAGAATATTATCTACAGGAAGTCATTATTCTTATTTGAAAATTGCTGAGGGATGTGACAAGCATTGTACCTATTGTATTATACCAAAGGTTAGAGGAAACTATAGAAGCAGAACTATGGAAGAGCTTATAGACGAGGCTACATACCTTGCCTCTCAGGGTATCAAGGAACTGATTATAGTGGCACAGGAGACAACTCTATATGGAGTTGATTTATATGGAAAAAAGACCTTACCAGAACTATTAAGAAAGCTTTGTAATATACCCAATATAGAATGGATAAGATTATTGTATTGCTATCCGGAAGAGATAACTAATGAGCTTATAGAAACCATACGATCGGAAGCAAAGATATGTAATTACTTAGATATACCTATTCAGCACTGCGCTGATAGAATACTCAAGCTGATGGGAAGAAAAACATCAAAAAGGGACATTATAAACATTGTGAGTCAGCTTAGAGAAGAAATACCTGATATTGCCCTTAGAACAACTCTTATTACAGGATTTCCTACAGAAACAGTAGAAGACCATGAGGAGCTATTGGAATTTATCAAGGAGCTTAGATTTGACAGACTGGGTGTATTTACTTACTCAAAGGAGGAGGATACTCCGGCCGCACTCTTAAAACCACAGATTATAACTAAAACAAAAAAGCAAAGGCAAAAGGAACTAATGGAGCTTCAGCAAGCAATCGTATTTGAGCTTTCATCCTCCCACATAGGACGTGAGTTTGATGTTATCATTGAAGGTAGAATAGCAGATAAGGACCATGTATATGTTGGAAGAACCTATATGGATGGACCACAGGTTGATGGTTATATTTTTATTGACTCTGATGAGGAGCTTATGTCCGGTGATATAATACAAGCAAAGGTTACCGGAGCAAATAATTATGATTTGATTGGAGAAATTGTGGAAGGAAGTGCAAAAAGATGAATCTACCCAATAAAATTACAACTATCCGGGTATTTATGATACCAATATACTTAATATTTATGTTAGTAGAGCAGATACCGTACGGAAGATATATTGCCGGAGTTATCTTTACCTTAGCCGCTATTACAGATGCTTTAGACGGATATATTGCCAGAAAGAACAACTTGATCACAAATTTTGGAAAGTTCATGGATCCTTTAGCAGATAAGCTATTAGTTTGTTCGGCGCTTATTTGTTTTGTAGGATTTCATCAAATACCCAGCTGGGTGGCCATTATAATAATCGCAAGAGATTTTATAGTCAATGGTTTACGCCTTATTGCATCAGATAATGGAGTTGTTCTGGCCGCAGGAAGGTCGGGAAAGGTAAAAACAACTGTCCAAATAGTTATGTGTGTCATGCTTACAGTGGATTTGGATTTTACTTTTATTAACATACTTGAGTATATATCTATATATCTTGCACTTGCATTAACAATTATCTCAATGATGGATTATTTAATTAAAAATCGAGAACTAATATTTAGTATGAATCAACATTAATTGAAGGGATACTACTATTATGACAGTAGAGTTGATTAGTATAGGTACAGAGCTTCTTCTGGGAAATATTATTAATACAAATGCAAACTATTTATCTAGAAAATGTGCTGAGCTAGGATTTTCTATGTATCACCAGGTTACGATTGGTGATAATGAAGCCAGACTAAGGGAAGCTATATTAATAGCTTTAGAGCGTTCAGATATATTGATTTTAACTGGTGGACTTGGCCCCACATCTGATGATATAACAAAAGAAAGCTTAGCAAAAGTGCTCCAAAGAAAAATGGTTATGGATGAGCATTCCCGGGAAAGGATAGAATCTTACCTGTATCGATACGACACTAGCAATAAAGCTATTTATAAAATTACAGAGAATAACTGGAGACAAGCCTTAAAAATTGAAGATTCTATTGTAATAGACAACGAATATGGGACTGCTCCAGGATATATAGTGGAGGATATAAGTAAAATTATTCTTCTTCCCGGTCCTCCCTATGAGATGATTCCAATGTTCGAGAATGATATACTGCCCTACCTAAAACAGTTTCAGGACAGAGTACTTGTCACGGAAATGGTTAAAATCTGCGGTATCGGTGAAAGTAGAGCAGAAACCATGGTAATTGATTTAATAGATAATCAAAAGAATCCAACTATTGCACCTTATGCAAATGGAGGCGAGGTTCATTTTAGAATTACTGCTGAGGCAGATAATGAGGAGGAAGCAAGAAAGCTTATATTCCCTATCGTAAAAGAAATGAGATTACGCTTTGGTGACAACATCTATACAGAAGATGAAAGCATGACCCTTGAGGAGGTTGTTGTAAAGCTTTTAATTAAGCACAAATTAACACTAGTTACGGCTGAATCATGTACAGGTGGACTTTTATCAGGTAGAATTGTAAATGTTCCAGGTGCCTCTGATGCATTAATGGAGGGTTTTATTACCTATTCCAATAAAGCAAAATCAAAATACTTAGGAGTGAGTTCTGAAACCTTAGAAAAATATGGAGCCGTTAGTGAAAAGACAGCAATAGAAATGGCTATGGGTGCTGTCAAGGCATCCCGCTGTAGTGTTGGCATAGCAGTAACAGGTATAGCCGGACCTGGAGGCGGAACAGAGGAAAAGCCTGTTGGCTTAGTCTATCTTTCATGTTATATAGGTAAGAAGGCATTTGTCAAAGAGAGACATTTTAAGGGAAGTAGAGCAAACGTTAGAGAACAAAGTGTTGTTGCGGCTTTGGATTTATTACGTAGATGTATACTTGAAGAGTATGAATAATAACACATATTCGTTGGAATAATACCATAGAAATGACACAGTTGTAGTATATAATGGTATCAATAGATAGTTTGTTGCAGGTTTCTTGAAAGGAGGCTATTATGAAACGATACAATAAAATCTTAATATTGATACTTTTTTTAATTAGTTTTTTAATGTTTGCTGGATGTAGTAATTTTAGTTTTAAAAAAATAACCGATAATAACGAAAATACTGTAGAAAAGAATGATGATAGAGCAGATATAGATGTTTTAAAAGAAAAAGACATTGATACAGAGGATCCAGAAATAACTGATGTTGACTCTCTAATCAATGATACGCCTACCCCGACAGTTATACAAACCACTAAAAATATTGAATTATTAATATATGTAGTAAATAGTTCTACCTATTTGGATCCGGTTACTGCTTTAGTTTCAGCCGATGCTGAGATTACCCCTGAATTAGTAGTAAATACTGTGGTGGATTCCATGGCTGACCAATCACTTTCTATCGGAGTTGAGAGTGTTAGCACACAGGATGATACCGTCATAATTAGCTTTTATGCAGATCAACCTCCATTAAGTAATGTGGGCTCAGGCTTAGAAAGTGCTATTCTTGATGCTTTAGCACAAAGTATTACTGAAAATCTAGATGAATATAGAAAAATTATATACCGTGTAGAAGGTGGTTCATATAAAAGCGGACATATTGAGCTTGGAATTGATGAGATATATTTTGAGGACTAATCAGTTCGACTTTATTAAACTGATTCTCTACAAATCACTTAATATATTAATCATAACTCTTAGGTAATTGCGATATGAATCATTATTCGACAATTACCTAATTTTATGTTATTGTATACAAATAAAAAGGATTTGGGAAAACAACTATGAAGACAATATATGTAATTGGAGGCGGTGCCTCTGGAATGTTAGCCGCTATATCAGCAGGCCGAAGTAATCATAAGGTGATTCTACTAGAAAAGAATGAAAAGCTTGGTAAAAAGCTCTATATTACAGGTAAGGGAAGATGTAATCTAACAAATGCCTGTGATAGAGACGTTTTTTTTAATAATGTTATGTCTAATTCCAAATTCTTATATAGGGCATATCATCAATTAGGTACAGAGAATACTATAGATTTTTTTGAACAAATAGGTCTGAAGACGAAAATAGAGAGAGGTAATCGAGTATTTCCTATGTCCGACAAGTCCTCAGATGTAATATCAGCATTAAGAAAAGAATTAGAAGGTTTAAAGGTAGAGATTCGTTATAAAAGTGAAGTAAAGGACATTATCATAAAAGATGGTAGCTTTTATGGAATCAAGCTAAATAATAATGATGAGCTACTCTATGGAGATGCTGTAATTGTAGCTACGGGAGGTCTTTCTTATCCTCTTACAGGTTCTACGGGCGATGGCTATAGATTTGCAAAAAAAGCCGGACATACTATAACTGACCTTTCACCCTCATTGGTGCCGCTATATGTCTCTGAAACATATATTAAAGACCTTATGGGTTTGTCCTTAAAAAACATATCTATAACCATTAGATCTGGGGAAAAGGAGATATATAAAGATTTTGGTGAGCTAGTATTTACTCATTTCGGAGTAAGTGGACCTATCATATTAAGTGCAAGCCGGCACATTGTACCTTATATAAATCATAAAGAAAAACTTACATTATCCATAGATCTGAAACCAGCTCTTTCTAGCCAGCAACTAGATTCGAGAATACTTCGAGATTTTGAGGAATATAAGAATAAGCAATTTAAGAATTCTTTGAACCAGCTATTGCCAAATAAACTAATAGATGTTATTATTCCTCTAAGTTATATAAATTCAGACAAGCAGGTAAATTCTATCACTAAGGAAGAGAGGCAAAGTCTTGTTCATCTTCTTAAGAATTTAACATTTAATATAACTAAGCTTGGTCCATATAGTCAGGCAGTTATCACCAAAGGTGGAGTCAGTATAAAGGAAATCAACCCTTCTACTATGGAATCTAAGCTCATTAAGAATATGTTTTTTGTTGGAGAGGTTCTTGATTTAGATGCACTAACAGGCGGGTTCAACCTTCAAATTGCCTGGTCTACTGGTTATCTTGCCGGGGCATCGGTTCAGCGAAGCTGAACCTTTGGGAAAAACGCTAAGCGTTTTTCTTATCGGATAGATATAACCTGGTACTCAGAGCTGAACATCGGTTCAGCAAAGCTGAACCTTTGGGAATATGCTAAAGCGTTTTTCTATAAAAACACTAGTTGGAGGCGGATGATGAAGCATTATAGTATAGCTATAGATGGACCTGCTGGAGCAGGTAAAAGCACAATAGCCAAGAAGGTTGCTAAGCATATGGATTTTATCTATGTGGATACAGGTGCTATGTATAGAGCTTTGGCCTTGTATTTTATAAGAAACGATATCGCTGCGACTGATAAAGATAAAATAGAAAACTCCTGTAACAATGCTGATGTTACGATAGAATATAAAGATGGTGAGCAACAGGTAATATTAAATGGCGAGAATGTTAGCAGTCTTATTCGCACTGAGGAGGTCGGTAATATGGCCAGTGCATCATCAGTATATCCTGCGGTTCGCTTGAAGCTAGTAGAGCTTCAAAGAAGCCTTGCGATGAAGGCTGATGTAGTAATGGATGGTAGAGAAATAGGAACTTTTGTCCTTCCTGATGCAAACCTAAAGATATACCTTACGGCAGGAAGTATGGAACGAGCAAAAAGGAGATTTCTTGAGCTCAATGAAAGAGGAATCGCTGCTGATATCAATAAAATAGAAAGGGATATTATTGAGAGAGATACACGAGATATGAACAGAGAATTTGCTCCTTTAAAACAAGCAGAAGATGCCATAATGATAGATTCCTCTAATATGACTATTGATGAGGTTGCAGAGACCATAATCAAATTAATCAAAGGATAAGGAGTCGATATATTGAACATAAAAATAGCTGAAAGCGCGGGGTTTTGCTTTGGAGTTCAACGGGCTGTTGATGTTGTCTATGAAGAAATAGAAAAAGGTGGTCCTATTTACACCTATGGTTCAATAACTCATAATGAACAGGTAGTAGATAGCTTAAATAAAAAAGGTGCGAGGGTAATAGAATCACTTGAAGAATTAAATGGATTGCCCAAGGGAACAATTATTATACGTGCTCACGGTATTTCGAAGAAGTTACATGATGATCTTTCTCTCTATGGTCATAAGATTATTGACGCAACCTGCCCATTTGTTAAGAAGATACACAAAACCGTAAGCCAGCATGATAAGCGCCATATCATCATAGTAGGAGATCCGAGCCATCCTGAAATTATTGGTATAATTGGATGGTGTAAAAATGAAAATTATACTGTCATTGAGAATATAGAAGAAGCAAGAGGGTTTGATCTACCCATGGATGTAAAGCTTTGCCTTGTTGCTCAGACGACATTTAATTACAATAGATTTCAAGATTTAGTTGAAATAATTTCAA
>CAZODB010000030.1:5679-15826 GCA_964578425.1 uncultured Herbinix sp. | reverse complement strand
TGCCTGGGGTATATTTTTGTTTCCTAAGTCTAGTATTACCTTAGGAAACCTTTGTATCATGTATCAAATGGCTATAAGTCATAAATATCAAGGGATTGATGATGTATCAAAGTTGTATCAAGTATGTGTATCAATATAACCTTTGTATCAAGGAGGGAGATAAATGGCTAAGAATCCACAGGCTAGGAAATGGCTAATAACAATAAATAATCCTATTGAAAAGGGATATATAATTGCACACAATATACTTGTATATAACATTAATTTAGTGTAAACTAATAATAAATATAATTAAAGGGGTGGATATCCAGTGGATATAATGCACATAGATAATAAAAAAGCAATTAACAAAAAACATAAAAGGGTAATGATAAGTTTACCTGATTCATTGTATAATAAAATCATTGATTACTGTAATGCTAATAATATATATGTTTCAAGGTTTTGTTCAGATGTTATAAAGGATAATTTAAAGAATATTAATTTTGATTATTTAATAGTTAAGTGATGGTGTATTAAAAACTATTTACAATAGGAATGTCATCTGATAGGCTGTTTATGCCTAAAGGCAGGACACTATGCGTAAGCGTTTATAGTGGCATGGCTTTGGGTTATAGCCTTTTACTCGGATGACTGGGTACCTGTTGTCAATAGTTTTTTTACCATCACTTTTATAATATAATTATATAAGTTAGGTAGATAACTAGTAGATATCTATAGATATCATTTAATCTAGTATTTAAGGTAATATAGGCTAATAAAGGATATAATGGTTATCCAGGGTCTATAAATTGAAATCAAGGCATAAATAGGGCTAATAAAGGTATTAAGGTAACGTTACCCTAACTATTCGTTAAACTATTGTTTTGCGAATAGATGGATATGCACCTAAAGCATACCATCCCCCAGATATGACACATAATCTCAATCTATATTTTCTTCAATAAATTCATCAATGTAGTTTACAACTTCATTAAAACTTGACCAATAAATATAGTGCTCTGCATCTTGGATAGTTATTTGCTTGCTGTTTGTTGACCAAGCCGCAAGAGCCAGCTGTACATCATTCCATTTCTGTCCGCTATCTGCTGAAAGTACAAGGATGGGGATATCACCTAAAGAAGCTCCATCAAGAACTTTTAAAGCATTTTCATTTATGAGTTTTATCGTGTGAAGGTTTGATGTATTTCCGGCGAAACGATAATACATTTGTTTGTCAAGCATCTTCAAATTATCCGGTAATTGACGATTTCGAATGTTCTCACCATACATTGGTAATAAGAGTCCACATTCTCCGAATATGCGGCCAAGTCCAAGAGTTCTTGTCACTGAAATACTACGATTCAACAATATTGCATTTAGTTCCGAGTAAGTACTGTAATACTCTGGGCTACCCGCATCTAAAAACACAATTCCTTTTACCTTGTCCTCATATTCTTGTACATAACTTATCGCCTCTAAAGATCCGAGCGAATGGCAAAGTAAAACTATGGGCTTGTCTGGAGCTACTGCTTCAATAATAATAGAAAGTTCATTAGTAAGATTTTCAATACTACGTTCAGATTCTGTATCTGTACTCCAGCCACTTCCGGCGTGATCAAAGGTTATTGTTTGTCCTTTTCTAGAAAACTCATTTTGAAGATAATAAAAATCGGTATAAGATAATGGTGTCCCTGAACCTGTGATAAAAACAAAGACAATATCTCCATCTCCCTTAGTGTAACAATGAGCTTTAAATGTTCCAACGTCAACATTTTCACCAACCGGCTTATTACTCTTATTCTCATATCTAATCATAATCGATTGCCATATGATACCGGTAATCATCAAAGCAACTAAAATACTCAACACTAAAAACTTCTTGGTTCTTATTACTTTTTTCATCTTGTCATGTACCTTTCGAATATATCCGTCCTTTTATTGGAGTATTGCAAGCAGCTATCATTTTTCTCCAATAAAATCTCCGTTCTCCCAATATCCATCATATATACGGCCATCAGGATAAGTCATTCTTCCTTGCCCCTCAAAATATCAATCAACATATTCACCTGTATAATCTTTTCATAATGCCCCCCAATTCAATATTAACGCCCTTATTTTTTGCTTATTACAACAAAATTACACCATTGTTTTCCACCATTTACCTAATTATATCATTTGTGCTCAAGTACAACAATAGTAATATATAAAATACGAAGCCGACATACCAATGACGGAATACCGGCTTTCATTACTAATCTCCTCACTTATGGGAAACTGTTATTTATTCAAATCTTTCTTTTATTCTTATAGCTAACTCGGCAAATTTCCCAGGTTCTTCTATGTGTGGAAAGTGTGCCGACTCTTCAAACCATATGATTTCTTTTTCAGGAGCAACGATATGATTGAAGTATTTCTCGATTAAAATAGATGGAGTATTATAATCATATCTACCAGCACAAAAGTAAATAGGTACTTTCGCTTCAGGCAAATCTCTTATAAAATCCACATCTGTATTCTGCCCCCACATGGTATCTGCTGTAAATTTGCTCCCCAAAGCAAACTTTAACCCATCAATACCTGTATATTCAGGAGAAAAAATACTCGAAAGGATGATGTCTTTCAATGTATTTACTTTCCGCTCCACGCCCCCATATTTCGTAAGCCATTTTCTTTGGGTCATTGTATCACTAACGATGTTTTTGTAAGGAGGTCGTCCAATTTTCTTTAAATCCTCTAAGGCTTTTTGATTATTTTCTTTTTGAGCCTCTTCTAGAACAAAATCATATGAAACAGCTTCGCTCTCGAGTCCATTCACTACTTGTCCAATACTTATAAATGCTGCTACTTTCTCTGGATATTGATTTATTACATATAAACCCAATTCACTACCCCAAGAATGACCTGCTAAAAATAATTTTTCTTTATCATACTTTTCGCATAAGTAATCAATCAGTTCATTGGTGTCTTCTATAAACTGTTCTCTACTCATAGATTCTTTAGGAATATCAAATGAATATGACATTCCAGAACCTCTTTGATCCCAATTGACAACAATGAAGCTATCTTCTAGTTCCTCTTGATATTTTCGTGCAAATGAAATTTGTGAATACCCTGGACCTCCATGCAAATAAAGAAGGATTGGATTATTAATATCTTTTCCTCTTATCAATATATACTGATCTATTCCACCAAGTTCAATCTTTTCAATCGATGCTACACTATTATTTCCGTCAATCTTTGGTGTTCTCGACGGAATGAATAATATTAGCAATAAGCATATTATCAGAATAACTAAAGATAACTTTAAAGTCTTTTTTATTAGTTTCATAAATAATCTCCTAAGTACAAGTAGTTTAAAATACCTTTTTCTTATATATCTCTATCTTTTTATTGGGATATTGCAAACGTCTTTCGTATATCTTTGTCTTTTAGCCTCATAGAACATCACTGTAGCAGCACAGCCCACATTAAATGATGTCGCATAAGAGGATTCAGCCATGGGAATGGTGGTTAAAATATCACAACATTCTGTAAAGGCATAAGATAAGCCATCTGTTTCATTTCCTATCATAAACATAAGCGGTCCGGATAAGTCCTGATCATATATGGCATGCTCCTTGTGAGCAGTGGTTCCGATTGTCTTAAATGTCGGATAGCGCTTCTTCATATTATCAATAAAATCGACTACCATCTTATTTTCAGGGGCCCTTATAACCTTCATATTGAAAAAAGAGCCCATAGAAGCAACCACTACCTCTGGATCGTACAAATCCACTGCATGTCCTGTTATTATTAGACATTCGACCCCAAGGGCGTCACAGGATCGAACTACGGTACCTAGATTACCTTTATTCGAAGGCCTATCAAATAAAGCAATCATAGGATTGTCAGAGAGCTTAAGAGTTTCCAAATTATCATCCCTCATAGCTATAATAGCCATTATTTCAGAGGTATCTTCTTTTCCGCTAAGGTTCTTCATAAGTATTTCTGTAAGCTTATAATTTATATCTGTAGAGGTTGCAGCTATAACTCCCTTTGCCCAGTCTGACAAACTCTTTTCATTAGAATAAATAAATGATTTGATATTCCAGCCTTTATTAATAGCTTCATTTATGTTTCGTACACCTTCTACCAAAAACTCTTTGTATTTAAAACGCTTATTTCTATTGTTCTTTAATACCTCGAATCTTTGATATGTTGCATTGTTTGTATTAAGCTTTTCAGTTCTCATATGGTATTTCCTTTCAGTATAGAGTAAAAAAAGAGATTTTAATCTCTTAAAATCTCTGCTCACTTACTATTCGTTCTAGTTCCATATACTCTGCTCTGGATAAATCCTGGTTTTTGAGATAATCCGTGAGAAATGTACTTAAGGAACCATTATAAACCTTATTAAGTAGAACCTTTGTCTCAATGTTTTGAACTGTTCTTTTTGATATAGTAGCACGGCACAAAAAGCCGGGGTCTTCTCTTTTTATAGCACCTTTGTCTATCAGGCGCTTGATTACTGTGTAAGTTGTATTCTTCTCCCAGCCAATATACTCTTTAATGATTTTTGAAATGTCTTTAGCTGCCAAGGTCTTGTTGGACCATAGTAATTCCATAACATTCAATTCACCTTCATGTAATCTGATATCAGATGTTGCCACAATTCTTACACCCCTTTGACAATATATTATATACTACAATAGTAGACCTTAGAAGAGTATCGGTTTTGCTATTTGCAAAACTGTATCTCAATTTACGAAATTGCAGGGCATTATTGATATGTTATGCTCTGTTCTACTCCTAATACAAACCGTCTATATATGTAGAATGAAATACGAAGTTCAACTACACATGTAGATTAAGGGTTGCTATTATATTCTATAGGAATAGAATCATAAAGTCAAGCTTAATATGAGTATATATATCATAAATTTACCAATATTCTTTACAAAACAATTAAATTCCAGCAGCAAGCTGTAATAAGTAATAGATAATTTATATTATATATCCTATAAGCAAAAGGCTGCATAATATGGAAGGTACTTAACATTATTCGAAAAATCGAAATTCTTCGACGATATTTTTATAGAATATGGAAAATCTATCTTCTGTTTTAGCACGCTGATGCTTTTTGATCTTGTATTTTTATCACAGAATACCTCCAGTGGTATTAGCTCATTATCCTTAACTAGTATGAAATCTATCTTAGCCATAGAATCAGATTCCCAGAATATTATGGGGTAACCATTAGTCCTAAGTGTTATGGCTATATAATTCTCAAGCAGAGCTTTGGTGGTTTCTTTATTAAGTGGTGACGATAAGCTACTGTATAGCTGTGAATGAAGCATACCTACATCAGATAGATATAATTTAAAGCTCGTCATATCATTCACATTTAGTTTCTTATCCTCTATAGCAGAATATATAGCTGAAAGCTCTTCTGTTACTATTTTGTAGCTAGGTATTATATAATTTTGATCAGAAAGATTCTGAATGGCATCCTTATACATGGCATGGGTTGTACCCTTACGTATGAGCTTGTATTGAAACTTTTTATTATTCTTCGTAAGCTGCATGGGTAAGCTTGCAAGCACCTGACTCATCTTTAATGCATCACTGTCAGAATTTATGAGACCTTGATAGTGTCTGTATGTGCCCATAATTTGGCTATGTTGCTCGGGAATATTATACATATTATTAAAGCTTAGATATTCATTAATAATACCTGGCATTCCCCCAAGCTTAAGATAGAGCTTATGAATAGCTAAAAGCTCCTTATGTACTATGTCAGGGATTTTTTTGTTTGTCTCAAAATGAGTAAGTATAGCATCTATATACCAATCCTTTGCTATAGCCACTAAGAATTCATCAAATTGCAGAGGATATATAGGGATATGATAGTATAAATCCAGCTCATCCTTCATCATAGGAAGACTTGATATGGCTATAATCTTTGGAAATTCACCTGTATATTGTAAAGCGGTAAGATACTGTAAAGCTTCAGGACAGCAGCTAATTTCATCAAGAATAAGTATTCTATCTTCAACTAGGCCTGGTTCGTCTGGAATTGAATTAAGATTGCACTCCCTATCATCTGATGTTATATCCAGTTTAAAATGCTTCAGCAGACCATGGGATATCATAAATGGATCCTTTGCTTGAAATAGATCAGCAGCCCAGGGTTCATGTTCAAAATTCAGATATAATATATGCTTAAAAAAAGCCTTGGCAAAATCATATGCAAGATATGTTTTACCTACGCCTTTTGCACCGGTAAGAAGAACCGGCCTTACATCTGATGTTTGCTTCCATTCTATCAATCTATCGATTGCTGTTCTCTTCACTTAGAAATCCCCTTACTGTCTTCTTAATCTAGCTAGTAATTCCGTGAAATAATCCGGTAAAGGAGCATTGAATTCTACATATTCATTTGTTCTGGGATGAATTAATCCAAGTACTCCTGCATGTAGTGCCTGTCCTTCAAGGTGAAATGGATTCTTATCGGAGCCATAGACACGGTCTCCCAGTATAGGATGGTTGATAGACGCCATATGAACACGGATTTGATGGGTACGACCTGTTTCTAATTCACATTCAACATAGGCATATTTACCCCCTAGGTTTTCTATCAAACGATAATTTGTAGCTGCATATTTACCATTTCTAACCTCAACAGCCATCTTCTTTCGATCCCTAGGATGCCTTCCTATAGTAGTCTCAACTCTTCCACTGTCCGTCTTAAAAGTATTATATACGATTGCTTGATATCTTCTTGTAATTGAATGCTCCTTTAATTGCTGGGCGATAGATATATGGGCAGCATCGTTTTTGCAGACTATCAACACCCCTGTGGTATCTCTGTCGATTCTATGGACTATACCGGGTCTTAGTAGGCCATTTATGCTTGATAAATTATCCCTGAAATGATATAGCAATGAATTAACTAATGTACCTGATTCATGGCCTGGGGCAGGATGAACCACAAGTCCCTTATGCTTATTTATAACTATGATGTCTGCATCCTCATATATGATATCTATGGGAATGTCTTCAGGAGCTACCTGGACCTCTTTAGACTCTGGGAGGTACAAAGTTACGGACTGACCAGAAACAACTCTTAAATTGGATTTAACAGCCTTTCCATCGGCAAACACTAGGCCTTCTCCTATTAACTTCTGTATATATGATCTTGACATGTCATCTAGAAGAGATGTAAGGTACTTATCAATCCGTTCCTTATCATATTCATCCTCTACCAAAAGCTCGATATGCTCCATATATTCTTCCTGATTAGATACCTCTATAAGGTCATCATCCATTGGATTAATCATCCTGATTATTCTCCTTATTATCTTAAGCCTGGCCCTTATTAATCTTCCTACTATTTATAATCTAATCGTAACTGTTCAGTACCTTCACAGTTACAGGGCATCTTACGATGCCAATGCACACAAAACGGATAAAATACATCCATTTTGGCGCCGAAACACTCGAATCCACTTCGTGATTCTCGGGGTTCTGAATAGTTACATCTAATCATCCTTTATATCCTTCTTACGACTCTTCTTAAATATATTTTCAAGAAATTCAAAATCCTCTTCCTTATAATAAAATAAGCCAAGAATAATTAATAATATGCTGGACAAAGTCAGATAATTGTCTGCTATATTAAATATAGGAAAATTAATCAGCTCTATATAAACAAAGTCCACTACATACTTGAGTGTAATGCGATCAATAATATTTCCTATTGCTCCTGCCATGATAAAAATCCATATTATCTGAATAGGTAGATATCTTCTCTTTTGTGGAATTTTAAAATATATGAAAAAGAGAACAAGAAATAATAATAAGGATAGTATGGTTAGGAATCCGGTTTTACCGGTCATTATACCCCAGACTGCACCGGTATTTTCATGGTACTGAAGCTTTAACACTCTGGGTATTATACTTATAGGACCGTCTTCCTGTAGTGTGGTTCGTGCCCAGTATTTACTTATCTGGTCTACTGCTACCAATATAATAAAATATAGCAAATGTCTTATACGTTGTTTCATATGTTCGACTACCAGCCTTTCCTCTTATGCCCTTTTGTATATAAGCTCTTCTGTTTATCATCCTTTTGTATATCAAGCCCTTTTGTATATAAGCCCTTCTATTTATCAGCCCTTTTGTTTATCAGCCTTTTGTATATAAGCCTTTTTGCATATCATAGTATATATCACTAATATAAGTTATAGTCTCATCCCAATATAAATCTTATAGCCTCTAGCATTTCTTCTGCTGTTACGGTTGAATCTATAATTGCATTTCCGATATCCTTTAGTAGAATAAATTTAATTTTATCAGATTGCATCTTTTTATCTAGCCTTGTGACATTGTATATATCCTCATCATTTAAGCCGTTCACCATAATTGGCAAGTCATAGGCTTTGAGAAAGCTAATTACATCATCCAGTTGATTCTTGCTTATATTACCACGCTTATGTGATATAAAGCTAGCAGCCACCATACCGATCGATATACATTCACCGTGAAGAAGCTTGAAATACATAAGCTTTTCTATGGCATGTCCTATAGTATGACCGAAGTTAAGAAGAGCTCTTTCGCCCTGCTCCTTAGGATCTGCCTCAACAACATTTTTTTTAATAATACAGCTTTTAACAACCAGCTCTTTAAGCGCTTCATAGTCCAATGATCTGATGCTTTTTATGTTCGTAGATAACCATGAATAGTAGTCAGCATCCTTTATAAGGCCGTGTTTTATGATTTCACTCATTCCTGCATTGAATTCCCTTGCAGGAAGAGTATTTAAGGTCGAAAGGTTCATATATACTAGCTTTGGCTGATGAAATGCTCCAATCATATTTTTATATGCCATAAAATCTACACCAGTTTTTCCGCCTATGCTGGAATCCGCCATGGCAAGTAATGTGGTGGGAATCTGTATGAAATCTATACCCCTTAAATAAGTTGCGGCAATAAAGCCTGCTAAATCACCGGTAACTCCTCCGCCAAGAGCAATTATTATATCTTTTCTATCGAATTTATTCTCAATAAGTCTACTATAAACTAGTTTTACGGTTTCAAGATTCTTACTGTTCTCGCCTGCTTCAAAGGTTAAGCTTGTAACATGGCTTGACAAAGGCCTAAGAAGCTCTATGCATTCCTTTAGGTAGAGCCTCCCTACATTACTGTCTGATATTATCATAAAGCGTTTATTTTGTAGCCCAAGTGTAGATAGAGCATCCCTTAGTCCTGAGAAGTCCCTATCAAATACAATAGAATATGCATGTTGACCCTCATAATTTACATTTATTTTTTTATCCTGATACATAAAAAATTGCATAGCCACATCCTTTAACCCTAAGACGAGGTTATGCGTCCTCCTTATTTAATAGTATATTTTAAAACTTTTCATCCTCTATGGCAATAAATTCAAAAGCATTCTTATGCTCATTAGATTTCTTATTATCGTCTATCTTGTTCTTCTCGACCTTATCTTCTTTAAGCTCATTTTCATTAGTTTTGTTTTCGCTGGAATTCTCTATGGCAATGGGCTCAGGATGTGTATTATAGCTTTCTCTATATGAAAAATCGAGCGTATTTATCTGAAAACTTGAGCTACTTAGAAGCTCAAGCTGTGCATTTAAGAGATTCTTATAATGAGCTTTGAATAAATCATATTGCTTTAATAAGTTCAAGGTTTTATGCTCAAGCATTTCTGATTGCTTTAGGGCTTTAGATTCTATCATCTTGGCATTTGCCCTGGCGTCAAGGCCTATGGCCTCAGCTTCTTTGTGTGCATTGTCTTTGATATCCTGGGCTGTTTTTTCTGCAATCACAAGAGCCCTCTGGAGGGTCTTTTCTATAGATTTGTAATAGCTCATACTTTCTGTAAGGTCATTAACCTTTTTACTTAGAATTTCGTTCTCAGCCATAAGGTTCTCATAATCCTTCGAGACCTTTTGGACAAACTGCTCTACATCCTTTTTATCATAACCTAAACCACTTTTATAGGTTTTTTCTCTTATTTCAGATGGGGTCAGCATTTATTTACTCCTCCTACTTTAATACATTCGATAAATCCTACTGTTGTCAATTGGTTCATAGTGAACCTTTATTTAAGTTTATGATTAGGTCTATTCATAAAGTGATATTTTGACTGATAATCTTC
>CAZODB010000030.1:0-5579 GCA_964578425.1 uncultured Herbinix sp. | reverse complement strand
ATTTAAGTTTATGATTAGGTCTATTCATAAAGTGATATTTTGACTGATAATCTTCCCTTCTTAGTCAGCTTGCTTTCTCCGGCGAAGATGAATTTCCCGTATCCTCGAACAGATACAACATCATTTTCCTTCAGTAAATAGCTATTTGATAATATATTCTTACTGTTTACAAAAACCTTACCCCCCGCAATAAGGCTGGAAAGACTGCTTCTGGATCCCTTAAATGCTATGGATAAAATGCTATCTAGTCTTACAGAGGTGACGGTTCCACTAATGTGCTTGAGATTTGGCTTATATTCAAAATCTCGATTGTCTATAAGTGAAGCGCTCACTACTGTATGCTTGATCCGTGTTAATTCGCTAATAATAAAGTCGTCTATAGAAGTGCTACAAAATAAATAGCTATGGTTATCTTCTAAAATAATGTCACCGACCTTACTTCTGTCAATTCCAAGATTTAGTACTGCTCCAAGTATATCACGATGACTGAGCTTGTCCGAGAATTTTGAGTTCAGCGGCTTAATATGAAGACAGGAAATGGGAAATCTTATATCGGCTTCATCCTCTATGGTATTATCACCGCAAAAACAAAGCATTTTCCTTTCTGTCTCTTTAAAGCCACCAGCGGAAAAATACTTTATCCTTTGTAATTCGTTTTTTATTCGTAAAAATAAATCCTGTTCATGCAAATTTAAAAAATCCGTAAATAGCACACATTCACGCTGATAAGCCATGTGGGCTAGATCCTTAAAACGTCTCTGTAACAGCTGCTCTTCCTTAATAATATTGTCCATTGTATTCCTTGTCTAAAATTTTGAATTAAAGGTTGGAGGGTCAAAATTATCATCCTTTATCATATCCAGATAGTCACCAGATATATCCACTGTATCAGGTGACACGATGAATATACAGGAGGAGATACGATGTAGTCTTCCGTTGATTGCATATACAGAGCCTGACACGAAATCCATGGTTCTCTGAGCCTGCTTATCATCAAAGCCCTCAAGATTGATTACAGTAGCCCTTCCCGTTAATAGCATGTCACAGATAACTTGTGAATCCTCAAAGGAAGTAGGCTTCATAATGCAGACCTCCAGCCCCTTCGGTGTAGTCCTAATAGGAACAACCTTACCTGATGAGCTTCTTTCCACGCCTCTTATCCTTTCTTTTTTATATTCATTGGTATTATGTACCTTTTGTTGACGCTTTGGTGTGCTATCGAATTCATCATCTAAAGATTTTTTTTCTGAGCGTCTGGACTTTCTGGGCTCATTAAACTCCTCATCGTCTAAGTAATCATCAAAACCATCGTCTTCTGTTAATTTCATTGAATTTAAAAAATTCTTAAATATATTAGGCATCGTATTGACACTCCTATCTATAATGACATTATATAAAGATTAATAATTACCAATAACTAAAATTATCGTATATCAGAATAATCTCTATCACCGAAAATTCCTGCACCTATACGTACCATAGTAGCGCCTTCTTCCACTGCCACCTCATAATCTCCAGACATTCCCATGGAAAGGATATTAAAACTATCTGGAATAAAATATATGTCTGTAAGACCATTATCAATGTTTTTTGTTTTTATGTCAATAAATAATTGTCGCATTTTACTAAAATACTCCCTATTTTTCTCGGGATTAGTAACATAAGGTGCGATTGTCATGAGTCCTCTGACTCTAATATGTGGAAGTCTTATTAATTCCATAAAAAGAGGTATCAATTCATCAGTACTTACACCATCCTTAGTAGCCTCTTTTGCGATATTGACTTGAATTAATACATGGCTTACAATATCCTTTTTTTCGGCCTCCTGTTCTATCATATGACCAAGCCGGATAGAATCCACGGAATGAATTAAGACCGTCTTATCAATAACCTGCTTAACCTTATTTCGCTGTAAATGACCAATTTGATGCCATTTTATGCTATGACCATAAGCTTCACTTAAATCATCATGTTTTCTAACTAATTCCTGTACCCTATTCTCACCAAAATCACGAATTCCCAAGCTATATGCTTCCTCAATCATATGTAGAGGCTTAGTCTTGCTGACTGCTATTAGGGTAACCTCTGAGGGGCTTCTCCCAGATTTCTCACAAGCAGCTTCAATTCGTGTCACAATATCGGTAATTCTTTCCTCCATCATATGCATCTCTCCCTTCAAGTCACCTTACAAATAATGATCAGCATATATATAAGGCTTCTATAGTAGTGTCCTTAATATATGATTTTCTGTTCTACGACCGTATTAGCATCTAAAGCTATATGATCATAAAGTGATAATCCATAGGATGTGTTTTTGTCTACAATACAATAAGCTTCATTTTGGTAAATGATTTCAATTCTCTTAAACACAGCATAACCCATATTCACATTATATACACCTGTAAGCTTATTAGTCATGGATAGCTGGTACCTATTACCGTCTGTGGAGCGTACCCAAGTATTTGGCGAAAACCCATTGGTATCCACATAACCATAAATGTCATCCTGATAGTATATATCGGCACTTATAAATATTAATTTAACACCACCAGTATCCTTGTCATATTCCTCCTTGATCAGCCCCTGTTCATTACTGTTACCACCTTCAGTAAAGTAGGATAAAGGAACAAGATAAAAATCCTTTGTAGTAATTGCCGATAAGGGTACCTTTAATCCATGGGCCGTATCTAGATGAAGCTCTATATCTAGATAACGATATTCAAGATAATTGGATAGATGCTTATCCATGGTTATCTCAGCGTAATATGATGCATCTATAGGATTACTAAATATATTGAGAGATGCTGAGGTCTCAAAATTATCATTTAGTATGGTGAAATTCACCCGATCCTTCCCTAGAAGCTTTTCATGCTGCTTATCTGTTAAGGGAAGTACAATTGACCATATTTCTGAGGTGACCAGCTTATATACCGGAGTATTGATAGATAGCATATCTGTGGTACGAAGAGAGGTCTTTTGATAATCCTCAATATCAAACATACTCTTAACAATTGAATCCTTTGTTATTGTCTCATAATTGTCCATATAATATGAAACAATACCGCTGTTATTACTTCTAAATACCTCATATGTAAATTGAAAACCGGTATCCTCTTCAATCTGCATACCCTTTTCAATCATTGTTTCATTTAATATGTCAAGCATAGTGCTCTCCACATCTGCTTTAAAATCATAGACATATGTAAAATCAAAATCAGAATATATATTATGAAACTTTTTGATTTCATACTGAAACTGCTTTGAAACATCGCTTGATAGAGTCATAATATCATCACTGCTGGTTATTAGATCCATAATATTTGTACTATCATCTACTGAATAGACAGAAGAATTCTTTGCAACCCTTGCGCCTTCCTTTTGAAAATAGTAAACATAGCCGGCTTTCTCGGTAGTCACAAGTTGCTCCTCTCTTAATACCAGTCCTGCAACTCGACTATCCATGGCATTATAACCCTCTTGAATCTCATATATGGATATATGTTCTTTTGTAAAATAAATATATATGTTAATTACTAAATATACGAAAAGAATCAAGAAGATAACTATACCTATGTTAAGCGTCCTTCGTCTTCTAAATTTTACTACTCTACTCTTACTCAAGCTTTCGCCTCCATTTACGAAACGTATTCTTCCGTTAAGCTTTATTATACTTAAAAACACTTACTCTTACAAGTAATTAATTTCGATTAATTCATGCATAAAGACGGAGAAAATGGAAATTATAATAAGAGAGATATAAGAAATAATAGCTATAAGAGTAATTATAAGATAAAAGGAGGCATTTTTATATGAAGACATTAGATTATATTGCTTTAATCCTAGTTGCAATCGGTGCTATTAATTGGGGTTTGATTGGATTTTTTGAATTTAATCTTGTTAAAGCAATCTTTGGTGACATGACTTGGGTAAGTAGAATTATCTATGCACTGGTAGGTATTGCAGGATTATACTCCTTAAGCTTCTTTGGTAGATTGAGGAGTGAAGACTAATTTTAATTTGATTTATAAACGGCAAATTACACTTCAAATTTAAATTTCATGGTTACATTCTCTAGACTTATTTAATTTGTAAAAACCAAAAAAAGGCTCCAAGATTATTAATTGGAGCCTTTAATGCGTTCGCAAATTATATAATAACCTGAATTTGTGAAACAAAATAATGGATATCTGAGATATCCTACAGTGATACAATAACATTCTGTTTCATATTATCAGGGATTTGATCATAGTTCAAAGAAATACTAATACATAGATTGATTTTAAAATGATTTGAAATAAGATTCAGCTTTTCAAATGCTTGCTCAATATTATCATTATCTACATTGGCGATAGTTAAGAAGCTATCAAGATAGATTGATTGTAGATCGTGATCACTTGAAATGATGCCGCCAAGAAAACCCATAAATTCACTATAATTTTCTATCAGATATTCTCTAACATTAATTAATCTGATTTTGTTGGAGAGCTCATACATATGCTTATTGTTCTTGTCAAGATAAACAATGCTTCCCTTTGCGGAATTAACTTCGGTGTTGACCTTCTCAAGCAGGACCTTAGTCTTTCCCTTGCCCTTCGCACCTGCAATTATCTGTATCATTGTAATCTCCTCCTTCTGACGGGCACGCATATAAAAGGCGGTACCCTATTAATAAAGTCTGTTTGTGATTCTGTATAAAAACATATTGTTTATATATCAATTATAATATAGATATACAATTAAAACAACTAATAAAAGCATTCTACTCATGTAGAATTTTAACATTATATACAAATAAAAATACAGGAATATTTCCAAATATAGATACAGTAATATTTCCAAATATAGAAACAATGATTAACATTATTATAGAAGGATACTAACAAATAATTTAATAAATATAAGTTAATTAAGGCCAGTGGTTAATGATAATATTTCTGACATATCAGTGTACAATAAATCGAGGTCTTCAGCCTTAAGTACAATAGATATGTATTGGGTGTTTTCATTATCTCTTGACAATAATATTAGGCAATTACCCGCCTTATAAGTCATACCGGTCTTCCCTCCTATTATTGTTGTCCCATCTGGGGAGTCCTTTTCTTCACGTAGGTATAGGTTTGTTGAATTAAAGGTAAGTGTTTTTTCATTTTTGTCATTATCCTTATAGACGGCAGTATATGAGCTTTGGTTTATAATGTTTATAAAGGTATCATATTGGATAAGTTCATTAAATATAAGATACATGTCATATGCAGTAGAATAATGATTGTCATCGTGAAGACCATGAGAATTAACAAAATTGGTGTGAGATGCTCCGATGTTTTTAGCCTCAAGGTTCATAAGCTTAACGAATTCCTCTTCACTAGCACTCATATGCTCTGCTATGGCAATAGCAGCATCATTTCCCGAATAAATCAATAGACAATGTAGTAGCCCATCTAATGTAATTATATCACCTTCTTCAAAACCACAGACCTTTGCTCCAGATATAGGTATATGTGAAGCATTATTGCCTATGGTTACACTGTCAGTTAGTTCTCCGCGCTTTAATACAAGTAAAGTAGTCATAAGCTTAGTCA
>CAZODB010000029.1:4301-15856 GCA_964578425.1 uncultured Herbinix sp. | reverse complement strand
GCGTTAATGAAATCTGGATTGATTGCTATGATTTAATATTATTCCTATACAAAAACCGCTGTGAGACATATAAGGATCCCGAGACCAAGGAGCACCACAGGTTATATAAATTTATTGACCCTGTTGCAGAAGACTATTTTAAGCATCAGATTTACGATTATGATGATGAAAATATAGGCATACATATATATGAATAATATAATCAGTATTGCTTTTTAATTTGCTTTCGCTTTACTAGGCATATTAGTCCAAGAACCAATGGAATAATGTATTGATATAACAAATTCATATTTACAATAATATATCTGTATAGAAAATTAAATTCAAATTGTGTAGAGCTTACATAATACGAAAGATAATAAATAATCATTGCCAAGGGTAGGAATAAAAACCTTATATCCTTCAAGCCAAACAACCACTGAATAAGCTTCATAAGAATTATAAACAATAGACATATGGTTATAAAATCAGATAATATACATATTAGCGTAACGATTACTTCAAAGCGTTCAAATATATTAAAAAATGATATACTTTTTACTGTTATATAAAAAGGAAATGGAAGCTTTGCTGTTAGTCCTGCTCCTGTTATACCAAATGTGAAAATAGTTATAACAAAGCTGAAAATTATAAAAAACATTGATCCAAACCAAAACTTTTTAATTTGTTTTTTTGTAAGAGTGATACCTAATTTATCAGAAAAAAATAAGGCAATAACCATATTTCCTCCAACAGCAATTACATTCTTTGAAGCCTTTATGGTCGATGGTAGGTTGATAGTAGAAACAGGTAAGAGATAATCTGTTCTGAGTCTGCTTATTGCACTTACAAATAGTATTCCGATTAATAAAAGAATAGGGCCTAAGGCTAGTTCAGAAAATCTAAATATTGTCTTACTCCCCTTAAGGAGGGCATAAAAAACTAATATCAGCATTATCTGCATGAAAAAATCTGACCTTGTCTTTGGCATTAGTGTAAACTGTAAGGTCAAAGAGTATATATTTATCTTGGCAGTCAAAAATATTAAAACCCAGAACATATAAAGTATTATTATTAGCTTGGCGAACACCTTACCCATAAGCTGCATTATAATTTCATAAAAATTAAGGCCTGGAAAGGATTTAATAAGTAAAATAACAATTGAGGCAAGGGGTATTATCGCCAGAACAGACCAGAAGGGACTCAAATATCCACTTCTACCTGCTTCATCGGCTAAAGCTGAAGGTATCTGTCTTAGGACAGGGGACAAGGATATGAACAGATACATAAAAACAATTTGCCTCATAGATAATTGCTCATTCATAGTAACCTCCATCTGCCGCTTCAGCGGTTAACATATAATGCGCTTAATACACGCTCCAAAGTAAAGGCAATGCTTGGAATATATGGGCTAATCATATGAACTGCTCCTAATGCTATGCCGCAAGCCGATAGTATTAAGAAGAGCACAAGATTTCTTTTTTTTCTTAACAACACATCCTTTTGTTTAATAAAGGATGTTAGGAGCAAGCCTCCGAATATATAAATCATATCTACCTCAAATCTGCGCTGCTTTCTCTGGAAAACAAGCTTGTATGTACAGCGCGCTACAAACCTGCCAAATGAGAGATTCGTAAATTCTTTAACTCTCACCTTCCAGTACCTAGTATAAAGGATTTTGTTATCTGTGATTTAACGTCATATTCATATTGTATCTCTGAAACCATACTGCTCCAATCATCTTCAAATTTACTCCATTTCTTCGTATGTTGATTCTGCATCAATCTTGCAATTTGAAGAATATCTCTTCCTGTATTAATTGAGTAATTTGTTGCCATTTTCATTATATTAACTATATAGGTGTTTTGCATATCGGTAAGTCTACTTAATTCCTCTTTAGTAAATATGTCCTTATTGGCATTGACTTCTTTAACCATAGTCTCAAAGCTTAGATTTATAACCACCTTGACCTTATTATTGCTCAGTTCTGATTTTATATGACTTTTAGAGTAGGATATTGAAAGTCCAACATTATTGTCTAGATATATTGGATATGCTCTTATTATATTTTTAATAAAATTTACTCCTGAGGATGTATCCATATCAAGATAATCTACTAATATAAGCTTATCAAATACAGCATAGCCCTGAAGTAAAAAGGAATTCTCCTCTGCTATTAGATATGGTATAAGTCCACCAGTTATATTATTTTGCAAATCATTTAGTATGTTTACTAATGTATTATCATTTCTTGTAATAAGCTCCTGCTGTTTTTGTTCCACTGCCTCCAAATCCTCATGAACACTTTGACCCTTCTCAATACTTTCATTAATGAAATCTGCCGCTTTCATATCTCTAGTTATAAATATCAAGGATTCCATCTTAACGGTCTCATCTCTTGAAAGAAAGTCTATACATATATCAATTCCCTTCCTGGCCGCTCTATCACCCAAAAGAAAATACCCTGTATTAGCTATGGACACAGTTTTTTTGTTTTTTAATTTTAGATTTTGAAAAGCTTCAAATGGTGTTGCTCCTCTTCCCTCCGAGGTTTCCTCATCCCTGGCAGAGCCCTTCTCAGGGTCTGCTCCCTGACTGGAGCTATAAATTGCCGTTAGGACATATTCTCCTTCCAAATAATCAATACCCATTACATGTATAAAGTTTATCTCATCAATCTCTCTTCTATTCATATCATGACTGCATCCGCATAGGACCAGGGAAAATAAAACCACTACTAGTCTCTTCATATTAACCCTCCTACTCATCCTTGCTACCTTGCTTAGTCTTATTAACAGGAGCCACATCATCTGGCCGTTTTTTAAAATATTTGATGGGAAATCTAAATAAAGTATCCTTTACATTTCTCTCCTCCACATCAACAAAAGGTGATATATATGCTGTATTATAATTATTAAGGCTACACAAATGAGTGATTAATATAATAAGACCTATGGCTAGGCCAAAGAAACCAGCTAGAGCAGCTAACATCGCCAAAAGAAATCTTATTAATCTAATACCACTACTTAAGTCCTGGTTAGGCATAATAAATCCTGAGATACCTGCTAAGGAAACTATTACCACAACCGCAGGAGATACTAGATTTGCTGCTACAGCAGATTGTCCTACCACTAAGCCCCCTAAAATCGACATGGCTGTACCTACAGCTTTAGGAAGTCGTAACCCTGCTTCTATAAGTATCTCAAAGGATATAAGAAGTCCCAAGACCTCCGATGCCGAGGAGAAGGGAACATTCTGCTTCGCAGCTTGAGTAGATAAAGCCAACTGTACAGGAAGCATCTGACTTTGATAGGTGGTTGCTGCTATATAAAAGGCAGGTAGAAAAAGAGTTACTAACATGGAGAAATATCTAATAATCCTTAAGGATGACCCAATAAGAAAATGATTGGCATAATCATCTGGAGATTGCATGAGCATGGGAAGCTGACAGGGAAGTATATATGCAAAGGGGATGCCATCCACCACCAGCACTACTCTTCCATCTGATAAATTGGCAGATACTCGATCAGGTCTTTGGGTATACATTATCTGCGGAAATATACTATGCCTATTCTCGATTAAAAACTCCTCTATGAAGGCCGGAGTAGATAAATTATCTATATCGATGCTATTGATTTGATCTCGAATCTTATTTACAGTACTCATATCCGCTATATTACTTATATATAATAATGACATGTCTGTTTTTGAAATTCTACCAACTGTCAAGGTCTCTACAACCAGATACTCAGATCTGATTCTTCTTCGTATTAAGGCAGTATTCATACGCATTACTTCTATAAAGGATTCTTTTGAGCCCTTCATAACATTTTCTTCAGAGGGCTCTTGGATGGATCTTTTTTCAAACATCCTTATGTCATATACAATAGCTTTTTCCTCTAAATCAAATATTAAAGCTACCATACCGCTTAGCACAGACTTTAATAATAGCTGATAATCTGTCTCCTCACTTGTGAATACATGATATGCACCACCTTCTAATAAATAGTCAATCATAGCCCGCTCAGTCACGCAACGCGACAAATATGGATCAAATTTCAAGGATCTAAATACTGCTTCATCAAATAAAGCTTGGTTAATCAAGCCATCTACACAAAAAAGATAAACTGTTATGTTGTTTTGATTGATTTTAATCGGCCTAATGACTACATCCTTGCTATCTTCAAATAGCCTTGTAATCCATGTTGAATTTATCCTATTCTCCATGTTTAGCCTCCTAACATGTTAGATTTTATCTAAATATTAATCGAATAATAAATAACCTATATATCTATATTTTCCTACTTGTACCGAAAATATACAGAGCTTTTGCTTCAAAAAAAAGGCATATAGGGATAAGCTATATGCCTTGAACTACTTTATAAGAGCCCATTGTTAATTTGTATTTTATAAATAAATGTCCAAATAAAAAGACCTCTCATCTCTATATTATATTGATGACATCTAAATTATTTATCCTTTGTAAAATAGTGGATTATTTCAAATAATCCTCTACTAAATCCTTAATATGTACTGGGAACACCTTTCCCTTAGTCAGTTCTTGTAAAAATACTTCTGCGTCACCCTCATCCTCAGTAATGTTTTCTGCAAAGCAATAATTATTATGTTCGTTATCATTAATGCCCCCAACTTTAATACATTCTAAACTATAGAGTGCATTCTTGAAAATCAGGTTATAGATAATTTCAATTTCTTTTTCTCTAGCAGAAGTAGTTATGGTTCTTAAAGACTGCATAATATGCAATATGGCCACCCCTTTAGTATAATATTTTTGTCATTTAACCTTATTAGGTATAATAATTATATCAGCATTTAGATAATAATTATATAAGAATTGTTGTTTTCTCGTATGTAATTAATGCAACTGCTTCCATCTAGTACCAATCTATGCTACATTACATGTAAAAATATGAAGTTTATTCCACTACTACCTATATTAGGTATACAAGAAAGAGTTTCGCTTGCGAAACTCTCTAAGCTTGCGCAGCAAGCTTTGCCTAACGCGGCCAGCTTTGCTGGCAATATACAAAGCGCGTGAGTGCGCATCCCTAGCGGAGCGTTTTTTTTATAATAGGACACACTTTCCTATTATATAAAAAAATCATGTGATATGCCCCCACCACTTAATCGTCGATTTGAAGTGGAGGCTTATGCACATGATTATCAAAGCTATAAGTTTTATCTTACCAAATCTTGTCCTAATATTTATTTGATCTATATTTCTGTTAGGTTTTCAGCAGCCATCTGCCTATATATTACATACTTTTCCTTAGCTTGGTTTTCAGCTTGTTCAAACAATTCTTCAGCAGTCTCTGGATATGCTTTTTCTAATGAGCTAAAGCGAACCTGATTCAAGATATAATCGCGGAAGCTTTCAGTTGGCTCCTTTGAATCTAGAATAAAGGGATTCTTTCCTTCGTTTTTTAATGTGGGATTATATCTGTATAGATGCCAATAGCCTGCCGATACTGCCTTCTTTATATTTGCCATGCTACGGCCCATTCCCTCCTTAAGTCCATGATTAATACATGGGGAATAACATATTATAAGTGAGGGTCCTTTATATGCTTCGGCCTCCCTTAGGGCCTTGATAAGCTGTGTATTGTCAGCATGTATTCCTACCTGTGCCACATATACATTTCCATAGGTCATCATCATTCTTCCAAGATCCTTCTTACCCTGCTTCTTTCCTGATGCCGCGAATTTGGCTATGGCAGATATGGGAGTAGCCTTGGATGCTTGACCGCCGGTATTTGAATAGACCTCTGTATCAAATACAAGTACATTTATATCCTCTCCAGAAGCAAGCACATGATCCAAGCCACCATAACCAATATCATAAGCCCATCCATCACCACCAACAAGCCAAATTGACCTTTTAGTTAGATAATCCTTATTCTGCTTTATATCATCAACAAGCTGAACTATCTCTATATCTGTTGAACTGAAATTCTCAAGAGCATCCAGCACCTTTCTTCCAGCTTCAGCAGATGCACTTCCATCCTCCTTATAGTGGATCCAGTCATGAAGAGCTTCCTTTACCCTCTCTTCTACATTCATACCATTTAGCTTTCTCATAACTTCCTCAAGCTTGTTTCGTATCTGCTTAACACCAAGATACATACCAAATCCATATTCAGCATTGTCCTCAAATAAAGAGTTTGCCCAGGATGGTCCTTTTCCTTCACTATTTACTGTGTATGACATACTCGGTGCTGATGAAGCCCAGATTGACGAACAACCCGTGGCATTAGCAATCATCATTCTCTCTCCAAACATCTGTGTAACCAGCTTTATATATGGTGTCTCTCCACATCCTGCACATGCTCCCGAAAACTCCATTAGTGGTTTTTTAAATTGGCTATCTTTAAAGGACTGTCCATAGGCAATGTCTTTTTTAAAATGTACATTTTCCATAGCAAATTTCCAATTTTGCACCTCATTAAGAATTTGAGTCTCTATGGGCTTCATAACCAAAGCCTTATCCTTAGCGGGACATATATCGGCACAATTTCCACAGCCTGTACAATCCATGGGAGAAATCTGAATCTTATAATGTAAATCTTTAAAAGCCCTTCCGTTAGCCTTCTTCGTTACAAATGTATGAGGTGCCTGGGAAAGCTCATCATCATTTAATAAGAATGGTCTTATTACAGCATGGGGGCATATATATGAACATTGATTACATTGAATACAGTTCTCCATAATCCATTCAGGAACATTTACTGCAATGCCTCTTTTCTCATAAGCAGTGGTACCTGATGGGAATGTTCCATCCTCTATACCTGAAAAAGCACTAACAGGAAGTTCACCACCCTTAAGCTCGGACATGGGACGCATGATTTTTCTTATAAATTCAGGTTCTGTATCACTAGTATCCTTTTCATCGACACTATTTATCCAGCTTTCAGGTATCTTAACCTCATGTATCGCTTTGATACCTTGATCCACAGCTTCATGGTTCATGGCGACAATCTTTTCGCCTTTTTTACCGTACATCTTTACTATTACATCTTTAAGCTCCTTCAAATATACATCCTCAGATAATAAATTTGTTAGCTTAAAGAATGCTCCCTGCATAACCATATTTATTCTATTACCAAGACCAATCTCATCAGCAATCTTTATAGCATTAATAGTATAGAATTTTGCTTTCTTCCTGGCAATCTTTTGCTTCATTATAGCAGGAAGATTCTCATTAAGCTCCTCTTCATTCCACTGTGTATTTAAAACAAATATACCATCAGGCTTAAGACTTTCAAGCAAATCATACTTATTGACATATGAAGGATTGTGACATGCAACATAATCTGCATTATTAACAAGGTAGGTCGACCGAATAGGTTGGTTTGAGAAACGCAGATGAGATACTGTTATTCCTCCTGATTTCTTAGAATCATAATCAAAATAAGCCTGAACATTCATATCTGAATGATCACCTATAATCTTTATGGCCTGTTGATTAGCGCCAACAGTACCATCGGAGCCTAAGCCCCATATCTGGCAAGCCTTCATATTATCAGGCTCTGCATCAAAACCATCTATACTTTGTAAGGATGTCTTAGTTACATCATCAATTATACCTATAGTAAACGAATTCTTAGGCTGGTCCTGCTTTAAATTCTCATAGACTGCGGCTATTTGATTAGGAGCTGTATCCTTTGATGCCAGTCCATATCTTCCCCCAACAATTATAGGTGGATTAGCCTCATCCTTATATGCTGAGCAAACATCTACATACAGTGGTTCACCGACCGCTCCAGGCTCCTTAGTACGATCAAGGACCGCTATCTTCTTAGCTGAAGTTGGAACTATGTCCAATAAATGCGCTACGGAGAAAGGTCTATATAATCTGACTTTTACAAGGCCGTATTTCTCACCCCTATTATTATAATAATCGATTGTCTGCATAATAGTTTCAGTTACAGAACCCATAGCAATAATGATATGTTCTGCATCGTCGGCCCCATAATAGTCAAATAAATGATATTGCCTGCCGGTTCTTAGGGCTATATTATTCATATACTCTTCAACAATCGGAACCAAATCAAAATAGAACTGGTTAGATGCCTCCCGTCCTTGAAAATATATATCTGAATTTTGAGCTATTCCTCTAAAGTATGGTTTATTTGGTGATAAGGCACGCTCTTTGAATGCTTTTACAGCATCCATATCAAGAAGCTCATCAAAATCCTTATATTCTAAGAGCTCAACCTTTTGTACCTCATGGGATGTTCTAAATCCATCAAAGAAATGTACGAAGGGAATCCTTCCCTTTATGGCAGCAAGATGTGCAACCGGAGCTAAGTCTGCTACCTCCTGAACCGATCCAGAGGCTAGCAGTGCACACCCAGTCTGTCTAACTGCCATCACATCCTGATGATCACCAAAGATACTTAAGGCATGAGTCGCTACTGCCCTTGCACTGACATGGAGTACTCCCGGCAGTAGTTCTCCTGCTGTCTTATATAGATTAGGTATCATTAATAGCAGTCCCTGTGAGGCTGTAAAGGTTGTCGACAACGCTCCTGCCTGCAGGGAACCATGGAATGCACCACTTGCTCCAGCCTCTGATTGCATTTCCACTACATTTACCGTCTGCCCAAATATATTCTTTCTCCCATTTGCAGCCCATTCATCTGTTGTTTCTGCCATACCCGTGGAAGGTGTAATAGGATAAATAGCTGCCACCTCAGTAAAAGCATAGGCTGCATAAGCTGCTGCTGTATTCCCATCTATTGTCATCGAAAGCTTTGCCATTTTACTCACTCCTTTTATAATTTACTTCCATTATCTACCCATTCCTTGGCATCTATAACGGCCTCTTCTGATGGTTTACCGACCTGATCAACCTTATAATATCCTTCAAAATTCTGCCAGGCAGCTGTTCCTTCCTTGTTCGTTGGTTGAATTTTATCTAATCTTTTATTATCCTCTTTTTTAAAATTAATGTTATTGTTATTTTTTTTCATGAGAAACCTCCTTTTAAGACTTGCTTATTGTAATTTGCTATAGTCATTATTTCCTTATTCATGAATTTCTATTACTAAAAAAAAGACTGTTTAAAATAATAGTAAAAGCATCGGATTATAGACCACCGGCTACTTTTAGTATTATTAAACAGTCTAGCTTGTTTTAAGTTTTTTTATTTTACGATATATAATACTCCCAGAGTATTGGGCCCGCAATGACTGGAGATAACTCCTCCAGCTTGGGTAACATGAATTTCCTTAAATACATTCAAATCCTCAAGATAATGCCTAATTTCTTCAATCACTTGACTGTCTTCACAGCCTGAATGGGTAATAAATATCCTATCGGGTGAAGCAGCTAGTAGCTCATCTTTTCGATCCTGGACATATTTAAGAAGGGCTGATTTTATATTCCCCCTATATTTCTTCCCCACTACCATCTTGCCTTCCTTAACTAGTATCTCTGGTTTAAGCCTAAGGGTGTTTGCAAGTAGGGCTGATACACCAGAGCATCTTCCGCCACGATGAAGAAAGGTCAATGTATCTATAACAAAGCTTGCTCTTACTTTTGAATTAATTTCATTATTGTCCTTTATGATATCTTCTGCAGACACACCATTCTTAGCCAATTCAGCGGCACGAAGCACTTGCAGACCAATACCTGTTGAAAGATTCTTAGAATCTACAACAAAAAGCCTCTCATATCCCCTGTTTTGACCAACTAGTCTTATTACATTACAGGTTGCAGACATATGCTCTGATATGCCAAAAAAAATAATATCCATTTCTTTATTCATAAATGACTCTAGAAATGCTATGGCTTCCCCAATGGTTGGAGCGGCTGTCTTCGGTGTCTGGCCGGTCTCATCTGACCACTTATATATATCATCAGGAGTAACCTCTATACCATCTTTTTTTGTAGTCTCTCCCATTGAAATCATTAACGGAATAATACTAATATCATATGTATCCAACAAATCATTTGATAAATCACAGGTACTATCTGCAACAATCTTTACAGTCCTCATAGCTTTCTCCTTATCCTCTATCATATAAAGCCCTCTTGCTATTATATGGTTCAACAAAACTAAATACCTAATGTTTTTATAAGATAATCATAGAGGGAAAAACTTCAATTGTCAACATAAGAAGAATATATAATTGACAAATCAATGACTGGATTTTGTTGTATATAATAGTAAACCTGTGATTTTATATATAAATTATTACTAAGACATTAATCTTTTTTCACCCTCAATATCTTTAATCGGTGAAATGTTTTGTGTGAATTCCAGTGTTCCTAAATAGCTACCATCCTTGTCTCTTACTGCAAAATAGCGAATCAGAATATATTTATCGCCCATCTTAATCCAAAAGTCCTCATTATCCTTCTTGCCTGACATTAACTCCTCTACAATATTCTCAACAACATGAACACTGGCAGGAGGATGGCAGTTAGCAACTGTTCTTCCTATAACAGCCTTTGTTCTTGGGAAAATACGCTCTGTACCCTGTGAGAAGTACTTTACGATTCCGTCCTTATCTACAAAGGTTATATCGACAGGCATAGCATTAAGCATTGCTTCCATTTCCTTTTGAGTAAGAACTCCGGTCTCAAAATTAAAAGTTCCACCCTGAGATGCTGTTCCTTCCGATGATGTAGTTGATATTGATAGACCTGCCCTGGCTTTACCCTCATCCTTCTCATTCTGCTGCCTACTCTTTTCTTCAACATTTACCCGTACTGGCTTCCATTCTCTCTTTGGTTCATATAGGCAATAGCCAAGCTCATGGCTTTCAGCAGCTATCTTAAGCCATTCATCCTCACTTAGTGTTTCCTGTGCCATAGGAAATAATATATTCTCTTCCTTAAAAATCATTTCATGTACGCGGTCCATAGCTGCCTGTGCAATATTTGAAAGCTCTTTAGCATCATAATCCGAATTCTTTATCGATGACAACACATTTTTTATGTCATTTCTTATTTCATCATCTACTCCCCACATAACCTTTGGTGGTCCTGTAATCTCATACCTTTCAAGAAATGGAAATAGAAGGTTTTCCTTTCTTAAATAATGCTTATCAAGCTCGTATAGCCTTGTAAATTCAGTAAAAATGCTTTCACGTTGCTTTCTATTATCATTTTCTATCAGGTCATTAAGCATGGGCTTTATAGTTTTATCCATTAAACGTTCAAGAGCACGGTTTTCCATTTTAAATGAATGGATTGGATGACCAGGTATATCTGCTGGATTATCAGGCATATGAATCTCTTCTATAGAGCCCTTAAAGACAGCTGCATGGACATCACAAAGTCTCTGTACTTCAGTAACTGGTAAGCCTTCCATAATAAGTTGGTTTTCCATCATAGAGATTTCAGATGCTGTTACACCCTCGATTAATTTTTCAAATCTCTCCTTTACATCATCGACGGTTTTCCCGTCATGAAGCTCCATGATAAGCTCCTTTAGCACCTTTTGCCTATATTCTCTATTATTAATATATTCGCTCATGTATTTCCTCCTCTTTGTATAATATGATTTTGTGTACCTGACTTTGTGACTTTGTGTACCGGGTACCGAA
>CAZODB010000029.1:2552-4201 GCA_964578425.1 uncultured Herbinix sp. | reverse complement strand
AGATGAGTTCCAGTATGAAGATTCATCTCCAGCCTAGTCTCATAAGATGAGCCTGTGGAGAAATCTCCGTCAATGCTAATAATTGGTCTTTTATATTCCAATCCCTTATACACTGGCATCTTGTATGAAATCGGTATGGATATATCGTATATTTTAAAATCATTTGTATCTATAATCATATGTTCCACCATTTCCTTCCTTCCTTTGCCAATAGCTCAAAGGCTCTAATTGGTCCCATCGATCCTGCATCATAATTTGGGAATTTGACATTACTTTGCTCTCTGTAACGAATTATTTTATCTGCTACGGTCCAAGCTGCTTCCACCTCATCCCATCTAGAGAAGAGTGTAGAATCACCTCTTAATATATCATAAATCAATCTTTCATATGCCTCAGGAGTATTTCCCTGTGTAGGACTTACATGGCTAGTATCCATCTTGGTAGGCACAATACCATGATGTGTAGAAAAATCCTTTGTATTAAATTGAAAGAATACACCGACATTTGGTTGAATCCTTATAACCAATAGATTAGGCTCTTGAATATTACTGTCTTTAAAATATAGGATTTTCGGTAAATCTTTAAATTGAATAACTATTTCTGCCCCGAAGTTCCCTAGTCTTTTGCCTGTTCTGATATAAAAGGGAGTATCTGCCCAGCGAAAATTATTGATATAAAGCTTTAATGCTACAAATGTCTCTGTCCCTGAATCCTCAGGAACATTTACTTCCTCTTGATAACCTGGTACTGGGTTTCCATCTATAACGCCCTTACCATATTGTCCAAATATAACATTGTTTTTGAGAAATTCAGGTGAGATGTCCTCTATAGCCTCTATAACCTTAAGTTTCTCTGTACGAATAGAATCAGTATTAAGATTAACAGGTGGCTCCATAGCCACAAGAGATAGTATCTGCATAATATGGTTTTGGATCATATCACGCATAGCTCCTGAATGCTCATAATAACCACCACGGGTTCCAACCCCCAGCTTTTCAGTTAAGGATATCTGTATATTATCTATATGTTTATTGTTCCAAATGGATTCAAAGATTGTATTACTAAATCTAAGTACCATAATATTTTGTATCATTTCCTTACCAAGATAATGATCAATTCGATATATGTTCTTTTCTTCAAAAACCTCAAGAAGCTTTTGATTTAGCTGCCTTGCTGTCATCAAATCCTTACCAAAGGGCTTTTCTATGACAAGCCTACTCCAAGCCCCCTCCGTAATCGTCATCTTAGCACTATGCAATCCATGAACTATAGTTTTAAAATACTCAGGAGCTACAGCCATATAGTATATCCTGTTTCCCTTAGTATTCGCTGATTTATCTAGCTTCTCCAAATAGTCCTTAAGCATAGGGTAACCATCATTATCCCTAAAATCAAAGCGATAATAATTAATCATATCCCTAAGCCTTGACCATTTATCCTCATCCACCTTATTTCTTGAGTGTTTATCAATGGATAGGCGTATTTCCTTCTTATATTCATCCTCAGTCTTATCTCTCCTACCGATGGCTACCACCTTAAAATGCTCAGGCACTAAGCCATCTAGTAGCATATTATATAAGGCTGGCATCAGCTTTCTATGAGTTAAGTCACCGGTACCACCAAAAATCACAAGAATTGCAGACAAATCC
>CAZODB010000029.1:0-2452 GCA_964578425.1 uncultured Herbinix sp. | reverse complement strand
TGGAAGATACCTTCCTTATCTGTTCGCATATAGGTATGAGCACCAAAGTAGTCTCTTTGCGCCTGGAGAAGATTCATGGGTAATTCAGAAGATCTGTAGCTGTCATAATAGGCCAAGGCACTGGAAAATGCCGGGCTAGGAATTCCATTGGTTATGGCTGTAGTTATAACAGTTCTCCAATCATCCTGATACTCACTTACGATATCTTTAAAGTAATCTGCCAAAAGAAGATTTATCAGATCCTTTTTTTGATCATATGCTTCCATAATTCTATTTAAAAACTGAGCCCGTATTATACATCCTCCACGGAATATCTTAGCTATATCCCCAAGGTTTAGTTCCCAATTATAGTGTAATGAAGCTTCACGCATAAGGCTAAAGCCCTGAGCATATGCGCATATTTTACTGGCATATAATCCTCTTCGAACTGCCTCTTTAAAGTTATTAGCTTCCTCATTTGAAAGCTTAGTCTTCTTCTTAGGCCCACTAAGAACCTTATATGCTATTACCCTTTCTTCTTTTTTTGACGAAATATAGCGTTCATACACCGCTGTGGTTATGGTCGGTGTTGGTACACCCAGCTCCAATGATATCTGCCCTGTCCATTTGCCAGTGCCCTTTTGGCCAGCCACATCAAGAATCATGTCCACAAGATAATTACCGGTTTCTGGGTCCTTTTTATTAAATATGTCTGCTGTAATCTCAATCAAATAACTGTTAAGCTCCCCCTCATTCCACTCTGTAAAAATATCATGAAACTCAGGAGGTGTAAGGTCTAGCACCTGCTTTAGTATAGAATATGCTTCTACTATAAGCTGCATATCCGCATATTCAATCCCATTATGAACCATTTTAACAAAATGTCCGGCTCCATTCTTTCCGATATAGCTACTACATGAATCGCTTCCAACCTTAGCAGAAATATCACTAAGAATTTTTTCCATCATCTTGTAAGCTTCTTTACTACCTCCAGGCATTATAGCAGGACCCTTACGGGCTCCTTCCTCACCACCAGATATACCTGAACCAAGATAATGAATATTTCTTTCTTCAAGTCTTTTGAATCTTTCCATAGTATCTAAATAGTTAGAGTTACCACCATCCATTATCAAATCTCCTGGTGAGATTAGGGGGGTTAGCTGCTCTATCATATCATCCACTGCTTTACCTGCTTTAACCATTAAAATTATCTTTCTAGGCCTTTCAAGAGAATTTACCAGCTCCTCCAATGAATAAGTACCGATAATATTCTTATGCTTTGCCTCATTAAGTAAATTGTCGGTTTTTTCTCTAGATCTGTTATAGACGGCCACAGAATACCCATGGTCGGCTATATTCAAAGCAAGATTTTTCCCCATAACTGCTAAGCCTACTAATCCCACTGTCCATTTTGACATCATATTTCCTCCTATTCATAAGAAACCTTGATATGGCATCAAGGTTTCATTATTAGATGTTATTATATTCTATTCTATAGTTTTATATCCATATAATGAGAGTCTTCCCTTTATAGTTTCTATGCTTATTTTCTTCAAGGCTGCTCCCTTTTTTAAAGTCATAAATCTACCTGCCGTATGAAGCATTCCAGGCTTTGTAATATCTACAAATCCCAGATCATGTAATATATCAGGTAAATCCTTATACTCATTACATATATCATAAACACTTCTATTTAAGTCAATAATTTTATTTTCCATATGATATACTCCTCATAAATATCAATACATAAGCTATTCTAAACATGGACTTATATTATTAACAATATAGCTAATATAAGTATAAAATGTTATGGAAATATACTCTGTGACTTAAATCACATAAGGAATTAATGGTAAATATATTATACAAAAACTTTTACATCTAGGCAACTATAGTTTCATGATATATGAAAGCAATTTCTTTACCGATTTATTTACTAAAAACCATGTGTAAGGAGTCCCCCCTCCTCTACAGGTAGAGGGATGAATTGTATATATCATTATTATTTCTAAAATCTGTTCTAAATTTTCTTCCTAATACATTAATTCTTCAAATATTTCCTTTACAGTTGTCATTTTATCTAAGCGATATGCATTCTCGCCACAAAACACAAGTCCATCATTTATATTCCCATTAACTGCATTTACTAAAGCCTTTGTAATACAATAGGGAGTCTCCATAGGATTACAATGCTGTAAGCATTTATGGCATTTATCTACCGGAATCCTACCCTCCCTTGTTCTTTTTATGAAGGGAGTTATGATAGCACGTCCTGGCATACCAACAGGACTGATAACCACTTCGATATCATTCTTTTTTGCATTGAGATAAGCCTGTTTAAATTCATCACCAGCATCACATTCCTCTGTTACTACAAACCTTGTGCCTATCTGTACCCCATCTGCTCCTAAAGACATTACATGCTTAATATCATCACGATCATATATACCTCCTGCAACTATCACAGGAATAT
>CAZODB010000028.1:7405-16232 GCA_964578425.1 uncultured Herbinix sp. | reverse complement strand
TAATTCCCACTGACATATATTTTACGAACCTATCCATAACCTGTTGAGCTACTGGATCCTTATCTTCAAGCATCCTACGGAAAGTATTAAAGTCTACTTCCTCTATACCCTTTAATCTTGCACACTCCTGCATAAGAACCCGTTCAGATACATATTGCTCTAAGCAACCAAGATTTCCGCAGGGGCAAGGCCTACCATCTATCTCCACAATAGTATGACCGAATTCACCGGCTCTGCCATTATAGCCTGTATAGAGCTGGTTATTTATGATTATACCGAGTCCAATACCTGAATGTACACTGATATTGGCAATATTGGCATAATCATATTGGAAGGTTTTCTCGCCCATAACTGATAGATTGGCCTCATTCTCCATGTATATAGGCACACCAAAATGTTGATTTAAGCCCTCGGCTAGATTTGCACCAGTCAAATTATAGTAGGGTGCAAAGGACACTTGATTGTCGATGGTGACGCCGTGTATACCAATGGTTATTCCAACCAATCCATAGGGAGAATTATCTGGAAGATTCATAGATTCAATAAGATTTATTATTTCCTTTATTATATTAAAGGCATTTCTAGGGGTTCTAATTTGCTTAAGGCAGCAATCCTCTCCAGCCAGATCAGACACAAGGGCTGATATAGTATCAACTCCAAGGTCGATGGATACTACATGACCAGCCTTCTTATTCAAACTCAGAAGGATAGGCTTCCTACCCAGACTTGTATCATCACTACCGATTTCTATTACCAGCTTACGGTTTATTAAGTCCTGTACTATTGCCGATACAGTAGCCTTAGTTAATCCAAGATGCTTTGCTGTAGATGCTCTTGAAATAGAGGCTTGATTTATGATAGTCTCTAATACCAGATGGGTATTAATATCTCGTATAAGTTCCTTACTGCCTGTAACCATAATATTCACCCTTCGTTTTGCTTTGATATACAGATAAGTATATCTTAATATTCTATGGCCTAATCTGTTTATCATGGTATCATAGAATGTGTTTTTTGGAAAGGTATTATTTGCTTTGAGACTTGATTGTACCTTGACATAAGTGGGTCGGGTTGTTATATTTAAGTTAATATAGTTTACTCAACTAACATGAGATCTTGTGTTCATTTATTATAGTGAAATGACTGTATGGTACAGGTGATTTTCAATTGCCTGAGAATTCATAGTATGAAAGGAGTAATACACATATGTTGTATATAGGTGTTGATTTAGGAACATCCTCTGTCAAGCTATTACTGATGGATGAGAATGGACAGATTGAAAGTATTGTTACAAGGGAGTACCCGATATTTTACCCTAAGACCGGATGGTCTGAGCAGAATCCTGAGGATTGGTATAGTGCTCTTGTAGATGGAATCAAGGAGTTAACTAAGGATTGTAATAAGGATGATATTGATGGCATCAGCTTTAGCGGACAGATGCATGGAATGGTTATCCTAGATGAGAATGATAAGGTTATCCGTCCCGCCATCCTATGGAATGATGGACGTACTCAGGCAGAATGTGATTACCTGAACAATGAGATTGGTAGAGAGAAGCTTTCTAGCTATACTGCTAATATGGCTCTTACTGGATTTACAGCACCTAAGCTTTTGTGGGTAAGAAAGCATGAGCCTGAGAATTTTGCTAAGATAAAGAAGGTTATGCTACCTAAGGATTATGTTGCCTACATGCTCTCTGGAGTACATTGTACCGACGTATCAGACGCATCTGGTATGCTATTATTTGATGTACAGAATAAGCGTTGGTCTAAGGAAATGCTTGATATATGTGGTCTCAAGGAAGAGCAGATGGCAAAGATTCATGAATCCTATGAGGTGGTAGGTAATATAAGCCAGAAAGCATCAGAAGAGACAGGACTTCCAACAAGTGTTAAGGTTATTGCTGGCGGTGGCGACCAGGCTGTTGCATCCGTTGGTACTGGAACTGTAGGTAAGGGAAAATGCAATGTTTCTCTTGGAACCTCCGGTGTAGTATTTATATCTGCTCAGGTATTTGCAGTGGATGATAATAATGCACTCCATGCCTTCTGTCATGCCGATGGAAAATATCATTTTATGGGTGTTATGCTTTCAGCCGGAGCAAGCAATACTTGGTGGATGAATGATATTCTTGGAACTAAGGATTATGTCAAAGAACAGAAGGGTATCACTAAGCTTGGTGAGAATAATACCTTCTTCCTTCCTTATCTTATGGGTGAAAGAACACCTCATAACAACCCTAACGCAAGAGGTACATTTATAGGTATGACTATGGACACTACCCGTGAGGATATGACACAGGCGGTACTTGAGGGTGTGGCATTTGCCCTTCGTGATTCCTTTGAAATAGCTAAATCTCTTGGTGTAGAGGTAGAAAGAACCAGAATAAACGGTGGCGGTGCCAATAGCCCGCTATGGTGTAATATAGTAGCTAATATTCTTAATGTTAAGGTAGATAAGATCAACTCCAAGGAAGGCCCTGCCTTTGGTGCAGCCATACTAGCAGCTGTAGGCTGTGGCAAGTACTCAAGCGTTGAGGAAGCAACAGAAAAGCTTATCAAGGTGGTTAGTACAGTAGAACAGGATCCTCAGCTTGTAGAGCTTTACAATAAGAAGTATGAAGTGTTCAAGGGGCTATATCCTAGTCTTAAGGATATGTTTGATAAGATGGTATAAGTAGCAATAACTATTTACCTATAATATAAAAAATATATATATGATTCTATAAGGCATTCTACACAGAAAAGATGTAGAGTGCCTTAGTTTTTGTTTTTTCACGACATTAAAGCAACCAGCAAAGCAGGTCGCACTCGGAACGAGAGTTTTGCAAGCGAAGCATTTGTATAAATATATTTTTCTAATATATGAAACTTTTTCTTATTCATATCGTCTATTATATGTAGTGTATATTTTATATTTTCGAATAAAGCAGATTATGCGACAAGGAGGTAATCAATATGAAGAGATTAATAACATTAATGTTAGCAATTATTATGGTTTCATTAACAGCTGCCTCTGCATTTGCAGCTGAGAAACCGACGGATAAACGGACACATTTCAACTCGTTTACAGGCATTGTTAAGGGGATTAGGGAATCTGAGACTGATAAGAATTTTAGCTATGTACTTCTGGAGAATGAGGAGGGTATGGAGGCTAATCTTGTACTAACAAAGGATACCTACTTTATCAATGATGAGAAAATTCGCATAGGCTCAAAAGTTACAGGATACTATGATGCAAATGCTATGATGATTATGATTTACCCACCTCAGTATGTTGCGGTGGCAGTGCTAGTTTCTAATAAAGAGCAGAACATAAAGGTGGACTTATTCGATGCAGATTTGGTTAGTGCCGATAATTTTTTGAGGTTAAATATCAGTGATGGCACCGAGATTGTAAATAAGGATGGAAAGGAATTTAAGGGAAATCTTAAGAACCGCAAGCTTGCTGTGTTTTATGGTGCATCCACAAGGAGCATACCAGCACAGACTAGTCCTGACAAAATAGTAGTACTTTCCGATGCTATCGTTCCTGATGAAGATAATAATTCCTATTACGCTTCTTTCAAGGGAACAGTTACTAAGATGTCTAGTCTGAAGAATGATAAGAACCTAAGCCAGATAACCTTAGAGGATGAGGATGGAATCGAAGCTATATTTACAATATCTAAGGACACCTATAGGACAAATGATGAAGAAATCAGAGTTGGTTCAGTAGTTACAGGATACTACGATGCAAAGGTATTTAGGATTATGATTTATCCAGGACAATATGAAGCAGAAGTATTAGAAATAGAAAGACCTGATCACAATATTAAGGTTGATTACTTTGACAATAAGCTAATCAGTGCTGACAATACTCTTAAGATTGCGATAGGTAAGGATACAGAGCTAATCTATAAGGATGGATCCAAGTATAATGGGAAGCCGGTAAAGTCCAATATGGTTGTTATATATGATAGGGCAACCAAAAGCCTACCTGCACAGACAGAGCCAATTAAAGCAATCGTGCTTGAATACAAGAACCAGAAGGACACTGTAAAAGATACAGAAGCTAAGGATAAGAACAATGACAAGACCAATTGGAAGGGTAAGCTTGACGAGTGGATGAAATTAACTGATGAGCTTTTTGACAATATGGATAAGGTATCAGGATATAAGGATGAGCTATACAGGTATATATGGAAGCTTATGGCTAGAAGAGGAAGTTCAATTTTTGAATGGTTGAATCCGTTAGATAATAATAAATAATAGCTAAAATCTTATACTATAAATCATTAAACAAGTATAGAGGAATGGGTTCGAAATTAAAGGGACCCATTCCTTTTGTTTTGCGTAAAACTTTATTTGGTAATGTTGATGTGATATAATGTTTTTAATTAAAATTGAAAGTTTTTAGGTATGACTAATCATCTATTGTTTGTTGGTGAGAAGTAGTTTGTATAATATTGTGTATTTGCCATTCATAAAAGCCATTGGCATCAAGGCTATGCTACAGAAATGGTATAAGGAAGGGAGCCATAAAATTGGACAAATATACTGACTTTGCTTCGGTATATGATATATTGATGGAGCATATACCCTATGACGAATGGGTAGATTATATAGAAAATATATTAAAGCAGCATGGTATTGATAAGGGGCTAGTATTGGAGCTTGGATGCGGTACTGGAGCCATGACTAGAAGGATGGCAGCAAAAGGCTATGATATGATTGGGATCGATATGTCCCAGGAGATGCTTTCGCTAGCCAGACATAGAAGCGAGGGTAAGGAGGATGGCATATTATATCTTTGCCAAGACATGAGAGAATTTGAGCTGTACGGAACAGTAGCCGCGGTGTTTTGTGTATGTGATACCATTAATTATATGCTCTCACCTGATGACCTTAGCAAGGTGTTTAGACATGTGGCTAACTATCTTGATCCGGGAGGATTGTTTATATTTGATATGGACACCCTATATCTTTATGAGGAAGTGCTTGGGGATAGTACAAGTATAATGAATCATGAGGCAGGGGATTTTATATGGGAAAACAACTTCTATCCGGATGAAATGATAAATGAGGTTAATCTTACCTTATTTCTTAAGCAGGAGGATTCATTATATAGAAAACATCAGGAGACTCATGTAAGAAAGGCCTATGACGTAGATATTATAAAGAGCTTATTAAACGAAGCTGGAATGGACATGCTAGGTGCCTATCATGAGCTGATAAATGAAGACCCCAGAGAGGATAGTGAAAGGATATATATAATCGCAAGGGAAAGACGCCAGCCCAATAAGCTATATATATAAGAAGATAGTGAGGATTTGCATGTGGAGATGGAAAACTATTTTGCATTGTTATAGCACCAGACATAATAGAAGTTTGGTGCTATTATTACGGATCATAAATCATTATAATGGTAAATCAACAATATTATGCCACATTTAATGATTATACTTGTTGTAGGAGGTAATAAAATATGATAAAGAAAAGGCTAAAAAGATTTACTGTTTTATTTGCAACTATATTCTGTTTTTCTGGTTTGTTATTAATAAATAAGGCAAGTGCTAATGAAGTTCCCCCTGTGGATTGGATTTCCATAATTCGAGAACCTTCCAAAAAAGTATACTCAAAGGGTGACGACCTTGATTTATCGGATATGATATTGGAAGGCTTCTATAATGATGGAACTAAAATTGCTGTTACGGATTATGAAGTATTATATTATAATCCTGATCAACTGGGGAGCCAGTATATTACCATTGTCTATCAGAATAGATCTACTTTTTTAGAGATTAGTATTTTACCAGCTAGGGTACAGAATATTTCCATAGTAAAACAGGATGAAACATCGGTTACCTTGAAATGGGATGCAATTAATAATAACAGATATGAAATTTATAGTATGGATTATGCAACAGGTGTTTATAGCCTAGAAGCATCCACATATGATAATAGCATCACTTTATATTATCCTTCTAGCGCCACCAGAAGCTATCAAATTCGTGCAAACTATTATATGTATGGAAGAGAGTATACAGGTGATTTTAGTGAACCACTTATGGTTGTTACCAAACCTGATGTCGTAACAGGTCTTCAGTTTGTTAGTAATACAGCGAAGACAATATCATTATCTTGGGATGAGCTACCTGAGGCAAGTGGATATTTAATCTACCGTTCATTATCAACTGCCAATGACTATATCTATCGTGGAACAACAGATAAATCCTTTTATAAAGATGCAGGGCTTGATACCGGCTGTAATTATAAATATAAGGTTAGTGCATATGTATTTAATGATACTTATGAAGGCGAATTATCGTCGGAGATTGAGGCTTATACCAATTTAAATAATGTGACGCTAAGGTATAAGCCAGGGGATGAGAAAGTAAGGCTTACCTGGAACAAGGTAACAAATGCAACTTCTTATGATCTCTTTATACAAAAGGAAGAATCTGAGATAACATTTCTAACTACTATTGAAGGAAATGCCAATAGCCATATTGTAGAGGGATTATCCATAGGAGAAAACTATTATATTTATGTAGTACCTAGACGCCTATATAATAATGTTATTTATGATGGACCTGTATCCAATGTATTACAAGTGAAGCTAGATGAGATAGCAAATACTAGCACAGTTGCCAAGCTATTTGCTAATAAGGAAGCATTTCAAGAATCCTCAGCCTATTTAGAAATAGACTTTTTCAGGGAAAATGTGGACTATGAAAAGAGCTTTGCCTTGCCTGGACTGATTACTACAAATGTTGCTGGATTTTCTAGTACAAGAATGTGTCCACAAGGTATCACTTTTGCTGAGGATTATATATTATTAACTGCCTATGATATGGCAAAGGAAGAGAATTCAGTTATTTATGTGGTGCATAAGGATACAAAAGAGCTTTTGACTACCTTAGTATTATCCGATAAGCATCATGTGGGTGGTATAAGCTTTGATGGAGTCAATGTATGGATATCAAGCGGAACAAGGGTTTCGTCCATTTTATTTTCAGATTTACAAGAAGCAGCTGAAAAGGGTGAAGAATATTCGCTTATACAATATGATACAACCTCTAGTGCTCTGGGGATACCAGCATCTTATATGACATATTATGACGATAAGCTGTGGGTAGGTTCTTATAATGAGCTACAATCCACATGGATGTACAGCTATATCATAGAGGATAAGGACAATAAACCTACTTTAGTTAAAGAAGACACAATTATTATGCCTACCAGAGTTCAAGGCGTTGCATTTACAAGCAAAGGAGAATTAATCATGTCACGATCCTGCCAACTTTACCTGGGACTTCGTGGATATATCCGTCAAATTGATGTATATGAGCCAGCTTATGACATGAAGAGTGATGGTGTTATTCCATTAGGCGAAAGTGTTAATACGGTTGCTATGCCATCTATGGGTGAAGGAATAGCTATAGATGGTTCATATCTATATGTGAATTTTGAATCAGCTATCTTTGATTTGGCTTCTTATCAGATGGATAGGGTATGTGCATTTAAGACATCTGCTATTATATCGGGTGTTGGGAATTGAAGATTGGCTGATAAGTATGGTACAATTTGGAGCGTCTATATGATATAATTTAACCATTAATCACAGAGTCAGTATTACTTGATTTGTTATGCAAATATATCAATTGTTTGAATTAGATGTTTAAATATCATAAATAATAGAGGTTATAAGTAAGAAATACAAGAAAAAAATGATAGTGTAAGAGAAAGGAATGACTGATTGATGACAGATTATATTATTAGAGCAAGTGCAGCGAACAATCAAATACGTGCATTTGCAGCAACTACTAAGGATTTAGTAGAGCATGCAAGGACGATTCATAATAGCAGTCCAATAGCTACGGCAGCTTTGGGAAGACTTCTAACTGTAGGAGCAATGATGGGGATAATGATGAAGGGGGATAAGGATATATTGACCCTACAGATTAAAGGAACAGGTCCCATAGGTGGTATAACTGTTACTGCTAATTCAAAGGGAACCGTTAAGGGATATGCCAATAACCCTGAAGTGATGCTTCCACCAAGCCCAAAGGGCAAGCTAGATGTCGGAGGGGCTTTTGGAGCGGGTATGCTTACTGTAATTAAGGATTTGGGATTAAAGGAGCCCTATGTGGGGCAGACAAATCTTGTTTCAGGGGAGATTGCAGAGGATTTGACCTATTATTTTGCAACCAGCGAACAGGTTCCATCAAGCGTTGCTCTCGGAGTATTGATGAATAAAAATAATACAGTGCGTCATGCAGGGGGATTTATTATTCAGCTAATGCCCTTTGCTGATGAGGAGATTATAGGTAAATTAGAGGAGAAGATTAGTCAGCTGGATGCTATTACCTCTCTTCTCGATCTGGATATGACACCGGAAATGATACTTGAGCAGATACTAGGTGATTTTGATATGGAGATTTTGGATAAGCTTCCTACTGGATTTGAGTGCAACTGCAGTAAGGAAAGAGTAGAAAAAGCAGTAATATCCATAGGTAGAAAGGATATTCAGGAAATGATTGATGATGACGAGCCTGTAGAGGTAAATTGTCATTTCTGTAGTGAGCATTATTTGTTCGATATAGCTGAGCTAAAGGAACTGCTTAGAAAGGCGTCTCATTAATGAGCAGGGGTATGATATTACAAAAAGAGGCTAAATAAGTCCATTGTATTGGGAGGCTAAAAGACATAGAATGAGCTTGTATCAAATAGTTCAAATTTGCAAAGTTTTACTTATTGCAGGAATAAGATTACGAGGAGGACAAATCCTCCGTTATATGCAGCTAAGTAATTAATATTTATTGGAGGACAAATCCTCCGTTATT
>CAZODB010000028.1:0-7305 GCA_964578425.1 uncultured Herbinix sp. | reverse complement strand
CCGTTATATGCAGCTAAGTAATTAATATTTATTGGAGGACAAATCCTCCGTTATTGTAACCAAAATAATTAATGTTTATAGGAGGACAAATCCTACGTTATATGTAACCAAAATAATTATATCTATTGGAGGATTGTATGAAGGGTGCTTTTTATACTGGTGAATACAGAAATTTATTTAAAGAGTTAGGTTATATGGAGGATGAGATTCAGAAAAAGCTTGATGATGCATATCAGACTATATTCTATGGACCGGAGGATGAAAGGTTCTACCATGAGATAGGAGATGATATGGCTTATTTTGAAGACACCGGTAATTTTGATGCCAGGACAGAGGGAATGTCCTATGGAATGATGATGTGTGTTCAAAATGATTGGAAGAAGGAGTTTGACCGTCTTTGGAAATTCTCCAAAACCTATATGTGGATGGAGGATGGAGTAAATAGTGGATACTTTGCCTGGTCAGTACAGCCTGACGGGACTAAGAATTCATATGGGCCTGCTCCTGATGGTGAAGAGTTTTTTGCTATGGCCTTATTCTTTGCTTCAAACCGCTGGGGTGATGGTGAGGGCATTTACAATTATTCTAAGGAAGCAAGAGCAATTCTTCATGAATGTGTTCACAAGGGTGAGAATGGTACCCCTGGAGACCCCATGTGGGAGCCATCTAACAAGTTAATTAAGTTTATACCAAATTGTGATTTTACTGATCCCTCTTATCATTTACCTCATTTTTATGAGCTATTTGCCCTATGGGCAAATGAAGAGGACAGAGAGTTCTGGAAGGAGGCAGCCAAAGCCAGTAGAGACTATCTTCATTTGGCATGTCATCCTGTTACAGGTCTTGCTCCGGAATATTCACATTATGATGGAACGCCAATTACCAAACACAATAGAGATAGATACTACAGTGACGCTTATAGGGTCCCGGCTAACATTGGTCTGGATTTCGCATGGTTTGCAGCAGATGAAGGACAGAGGGACATCGCAGATAGGATTCAGACATTTTTCTGTGAAACTGCAAAGGGTAAGATAGATAGGATATACAAGATAGATGGAACTATTATAGATGAGCCAGCACTTCATCCTATTGCTATCATTGCTACCAATGCACAGGTATCATTGGCTGCTAATGACACTAAAAACCTTAAGGAATGTGTGGATCTATTCTGGAATACACCTCTTAGAAAGGGAGAACGTCGTTATTATGACAATTGCTTGTATATGTTCGCATTATTAGCTCTAAGTGGTAACTTTAGGATATACTTATAAGGGGAGATCTAGAAAGCCATAATAATTTATAAAAAAGCTTAGCTTAATAGTGAGATATTGTGGCTGACATAGATAAATTTATAGTTTTATCAGGGAGTAAAAATAATAATAAGAAGGAGAGCTTATATGAAATACGGTTATTTTGATGAGACGAATAAGGAGTATGTAGTTACCAGGCCTGACACACCTGCCCCCTGGGCAAATTACTTAGGATCACCTGAGTATGGGGCCATAATTTCCAATAATGCTGGGGGTTATAGCTTCGTAAAAAGTGGAGCGAACGGGCGTATTTCTCGCTACATATTTAATCAGGAGGATAAGCCAGGAAGATATATTTATCTTAGGGATGATGAGGATAATGATTATTGGTCATCATCCTGGCAGCCGGTAGGAAAGCCCTTAGGTGAGGGATATGGGGAGTATCAGGGGGAGTGCCGCCACGGAACTGCATACACAACAATTACAGGAAATTATAAGGACATTTCCTCGGAGGTGCTTTATTACGTACCACTTGATAAGACCCATGAGGTATGGAAGGTTAAAATCACAAACAATAGTGATAGACCCAGAAAGCTATCTGCCTTTGGATACATAGAGTTTACAAATGAAAGCTTCTATGAGAATGATTTAGTAAACCTTCAGTACACCCTATTTATCACAAGGACATATCTTAAAGGAAATAAGTTAATTCAGACTGTCAATGAAAATGATGGAAAAAATGAGGAGGGTACCAATAACAGAGAACGCTTCTTTGGTCTTGTTGGAGCTCCAATCACATCCTATAGTGGTAACAAATCAACATTTATTGGTGGCTACCGAAGCTATAATAATCCCATAGCAGTAGAAAGTGGAGCATGTGATAATGTTCTCAATTTTAATTCAAATGCCTGTGGAGCTTTGCATACCAGTATGGTGTTAGCGCCAGGTGAAAGTAAGGAATTTGCATTTTTCCTCGGTCAAAAGAATGATAAGCAAGCATCAAAGCTTTTGGATGGCTATTCTGATTTGAGTATTGTAGATAAGGAGCTTAAGGAACTTAAGGATTATTGGCATGGTAAGCTGTCTAACTTCCAGATAGATACTCCCAGTGAGGAGTTTAATGCTATGGTTAATACCTGGAATGCATATCAATGCTTTATAACATTTATATGGTCTAGAGCGGCATCCTTTATGTATGCTGGATTACGAAATGGCTATGGTTACCGTGATACTGTTCAGGACATTCAGGGAATTATCCATCTTGATCCGGCTATGGCAAAGGATAAGCTTAGGTTTATGTTATCTGCTCAGGTGGATAATGGCGGAGGACTTCCTCTGGTTAAATTTGACCATAATGCCGGTCATGAGGATACACCGGATGATGCCTCCTATGTACAAGCAACAGGACATCCAGCATATCGTGCAGATGATGCTCTTTGGTTATTCCCCACCATCTACAAATACATGGCTGAGACAGGTGATAAGGCCTTCTTAGAAGAAATTATACCTTATGCTAATGCTGGTGAGGGGACAGTATACGACCATCTAAGGAGGGCTATTAATTTCTCTATGGAGAGGCTAAGTACCCACAATATGCCCGCTGGACTCCATGCGGACTGGAATGACTGTCTGCGTCTTGGAAAGAAGGGTGAATCTACCTTCGTAGCACTTCAGCTATATTATGCTATGTCCGTAATTCGTGATATTGCAGTAGATAAAGCTGATAAGGAGTACATAGCATATATTGACAGAGTGCAAAAGGAGCTTAAGAAGACCATTAATGATAACTGCTGGGAGGATGATCGCTTTATCCGTGGCTTTAAGGAGGATGGACAGGTAATAGGCTCAAAGAAGGACCCAGAGGCCAGTATGTGGCTTAATCCCCAGTCGTGGTCAGTCATAAGTGGTCTTGCCACAGAGGATCAGGCTAAGAAGGCTTTGGATAGCGTCTACCGTGAGCTTAATACCAAATACGGAGCAAGAGTAATGGCTCCTTCATATGTAGACCATGCCTTTGATGGTGCGCTAGCAATATTGTTTAATCCTTCTACTAAAGAAAATGGCGGTATATTTTCACAGCCTCAGGGCTGGATAATACTTGCTGAGTCTCTTATGGGGCATGGTAATCGTGCATTTGAATACTTTATGGAGACTAGCCCAGCTGCTATGAATGATAAGGCAGAAATCCGTCTACTTGAGCCTTATGCTCATGCACAGTTCACTGAAAGCGTTGACAGTCCCTTCGAGGGAAGAGCAAATGTACATTGGCTGACGGGAACAGCTTCAACAGTTATGGTAGGCTGTGTGGAAGGAATCCTAGGAATGAGACCGGATCTTGATGGACTGTGGATTGCACCAAGTATTCCAAGTGAGTGGAAGGAATTTACCATAGATAAGAAATTCCGTGGTAAAACACTGAAAATCCAGGTAAAGAATGAATCTGGTGCTCAGAGTGGATATAAGGAATTACACCTAAATGGTAATAAGCTGGAGAATAATTATATCCCAGAATCTATGATGCTTGATGATAATAATATAATTCTAGTTATGTAAAATCATATCTAATGATGAGGTGTAATTTGGCAAAATTATACCTCATCAATTTTTATAAACACAACTAAGTACACTCGTGACTTTAGTCTTGAGAGGTTCAATTCTTTATTGAATAATTATACTAACTCTGCTAAAATCAATATTGTATTATTGACATAGTATCTTGGACTTATAAGAATAGGTATTTTTAATGGAATGGAACAGCGTGTTTAGAAAGGAAGGATGGACCATGGATATAGATAGCTTTATTACCGATGAGATGCATGAGGAATGTGGGGTCTTAGGTGTATATGACACTGAAGGAAATGATGTGGTATCTAACATATATTATGGACTTTTTGCACTACAGCATCGAGGACAGGAAAGTTGCGGAATAGCTGTAAGTGATACTAATGGACCTAAGGGCAAGGTGATGTCCTGCAAGGGTATGGGTCTTATCAGCGAAGTATGTACCGAGGAGAACATGGAGAATCTAAAGGGTAATATAGGCGTCGGTCATGTCCGTTATTCAAGGACAGGGGAGAATAGTATCCATAATACCCAGCCTTTGGTGTTGAATTATCTAAAGGGTACCTTGTGTATAGCCCATAATGGTAGCATTATAAATACAGTTGAACTTAGAGAAGAGCTAGAGTACACAGGAGCAATTTTTCAGACTAGTATTGATACAGAGGTTATTGCATATCACATAGCCAGAGAAAGACTTACATCAAAGACCGTAGAGGAGGCTGTAACCAAAGCTGTGAAGAAGCTAGTGGGAGCATACTCTTTGGTTATAATGAGCCCGAGAAAGCTAATTGGAGCAAGAGATCCATTTGGATTTCATCCCTTATGCATAGGAAAGAAAGGTAGCTCTTATATACTTGCTTCCGAAAGTGCTGCCTTAAGCGCTGTGGATGCTGAGTTTATTAGAGATGTGCTACCCGGTGAAGTAGTTATGATTAATGATGGGGGAATCCATTCTGATATCTCCCTTTGTACGAATAATCATGCTAGGTGCGTATTTGAATATATTTACTTTGCTCGTCCTGATAGTCATATAGATGGTATCAGTGTGTATAATTCTAGAATTATGGCAGGTAGAATTCTAGCACAGACCCATTCGGTGGATGCAGATATTGTGGTAGGTGTACCTGATTCGGGTAATGCCGCCGCACTGGGATATGCCTTGGAATCGGGAATACCATTCGGAATGGCATTTGTTAAGAACAGCTATGTAGGAAGAACCTTTATTAAACCTAAGCAAGCAATTCGTGCCTCTGGTGTTAGGATTAAGTTGAACGTACTTCCGGAAGTGGTAGAGGGCAAGCGAGTAGTAATGATAGATGATTCTATAGTTCGTGGAACCACCACCATCAAGATTGTTAAGATGCTAAAGAAGGCGGGTGCAACCGAAGTTCATGTAAGAATAAGCTCATCACCATTCTTGTATCCCTGCTATTATGGAGTGGATGTACCTACAGGTGACCAGCTGATTGCCAGAAACAATTCTATTGATCAGATCCGTGAAATGATAGGAGCTGACTCACTTGGTTATCTTGCCTTGGACCGCATAGGAGATTTGATAGGTAAAGACATGGGCTATTGTGATGCTTGCTTTACAGGAAAATACCCAACTGAGATACCGAAGAGGGAAAGTGTGTAGATTAATAAAGATAAATAAAGATAAATATAAAAACCTAAACCAACCTCCTATAAATAAGATTGCGGAATCTAGCTTGTAGGAGGTTTTATTATTAGCAGGGTCTGTAGACATTTGACTTATAATATATTGATTTACAAGGGAAGATCTCTCTTTCCAAATGCATAGAATCCTAGGCCGTACATAACTATAGCAATTACAGCAAGTGCTACAAACTGTGGTATGAAACCTTCTCCGCTAATGATTTTGTCAGTATCAAATAAAGTGAACATGGTGAAGTGTTTTAAAAAGCTTGTTTTTTCACCGACATCAGAAATCATCTGTATAACCAGAAAGGCAATAGGAAGTCCGGCACCAATCATGAGCGAATTCTTCGTATCATTGAAAAGACAGGAAGCTAAAAATCCTAACCCAGTTACGGCATAGTATAAGAGCAATGAACCCAGATTCATGATTAAGAAGGCTTTAACATCCAGCTTACCGGGGAAAGTAGCATTACTAAGAACCAAACCTACTATTGTAATAATTGCTATCATAATGGTGATGCTTACAATTATGAAAAGAGATTGGGTTCTGGCTATTTTACTCCTCTTGTTCGGAGTAGATAGAAGATATGCCATAGACCCCTTATCAACATGGGAGGCAATACTCCTGTTACAAGCAATTATGGTATAAATCATTGGCAGTAGAAGAATCAGAAATCCATAAAAATAGCTCCCAATAAAATCAATAAGATCTGAACCTATTTCACTAAACCCCATAGCGGCAATCATTCCTTGTGGCATGGTTTCTAAAATCTTATTCAATGATTCCTGTGTTGAAGGATCATACATTGTTATGATTACCGGAAGATAAACCATAAGAACAGCAACTATTATGAGAAACACCATATAATTTTGTTTGATGGTAGCTTTTATTAATGGTTTACTAAACATTTGATTTCCTCCCCTTCTACATATTTGATGCACTCTGTGGCTTATTACCATAATAGTGCATAAATATATCTTCAAGACTGCTAGTTTCAGTATTAAGGTCCAATACTGTATAATTTTGAAGAGTCTTAATAAATTTAGTTACATTTCCAAGTATACTTAGCTTTACCGTATTATCATTTACATCTATGATATCAAAGCCGCCTGACTCTGCAAACCTAGATGCCGAAGAGGAGTTATCAAATACTACAAGATATATTTTTCTTCTTTTTAGTCTTAGGTCGTGCATGTTCTCGGTAGCCACTAGCTCACCATGTTTGATGATACCCACGCGGTCACAGGTTCGCTCTATTTCTTCAAAGCTATGGGAGGACATGAGAATTGTTTTACCCTTGCCCTTCTCATCGAGTATCAAATCTGCAAAGGTTTTCTGCATTAAGGGGTCAAGTCCGCTTGTTGGTTCATCAAGAATTAAAACCTTTGGATCATGCATAAAAGCACATACAATTCCAAGCTTCTGCTTCATTCCCTTGGACATTTTCCTGATCTTACCCTTTGTGTCAAGCTCAAATAAATCCACCAATTTATCTCTCAGATTAGTATTAGTCATACCTCGCATTTCTGACATGAAATTCAAGAACTCTATTCCGTTCATACCATCGAAAAAAGCAATCTCACCAGGTAAATAACCCAGATGCTTCATGATGTCTGCACTGCTTGACCTACAGTCTAATCCTAGAATATGTGACTGCCCCTTATCAGGTGTAAGAAAGCCCATGAGATGTCTTATAGTGGTAGTCTTGCCTGCGCCGTTTGGTCCCAAGTATCCAAAAACTTCACCCTCCTCGACGCTAAAGGTAAGGTCGAAGTTACCCTTGTGGTCCCCATAATCTTTAGTTAATCCATTGATTTCTATTATGGACATAAA